>CANQIG010000080.1 GCA_947623765.1 uncultured Clostridia bacterium
CGCGTCTCCTCGTCGGCGTGGCGCAGCACGCGGCTGACGAGGTTCGCGGGCATCTCCTCGACAAGGTCCGCCGCGTCGTCGAGCGCGAGCTCGCTGACGACCTCCGAGACCTCGCGGTCGGAGAACGCCGAGAGCAGGACCTCCTGCTCGTCCGGCCCGAGGAACGCGAACGTGTCCGCCGCAAGCTCCTTGGGCAGCAGCCGGAACACGAGCAGCACCCGCTCGCGCGGGACCTCCTCCAAAAGCTCCGCGACGTCGGCGGGGTTCAGGTCCTTGAGGAGCGCGCCGAGCGCGCCGAACTCGCGGTTTTCCAAAAGTTCCAGTACGTTTTCAAGCAATAAAAAGACCTCCCTGCATGACCCGAAAGGCCGCGCAGGGAGGCAGAATTTCTCCGTCAGGCAGCCTTCAGGCAGATTTTCCAAAACCGTTCTCGGGGCACCGCGCCCGTACTACTCTGGCTCTCCATCCGGCTGTCACTTCCCTTTCCTGTTATTTCCTCGATGACGCGGTTCAGTTCCCGGCCTTTTCGATCGCTTCCCAAAGGCCGTTGATGTACGTCGCGCCGAGCGCGCGGTCGTAGAGACCGTAGCCCGCGCGGCCCGTCTCGCCCCAGATCATGCGGCCGTGGTCCGGGCGGATATACCCGGAAAAGCCGTTGTCGTGGAGCGCTTTCAGGATCGCGTACATATCGAGCGTGCCGCAGCTCGAGAGGTGCGCGCGCTCCTCGAACCCGTTTTCGAGCACGGCGACGTTGCGCGCGTGGACGAAATGGATCCTCCCCTGCTTCGCGTATTTCGCGGCGAGGCGCACGACGTCGTTCTTCGCGGAGCAGCCGAGCGAGCCGGAGCAGAGCGTCAGGCCGTTGTGCGGGTCGTCGACGAGCTTTAAGAAGCGGTCGAGGTTTTCCTCCGACGTGATGATGCGCGGCAGGCCGAAGATGCTCCAGCAGGGATCGTCCGGGTGGATCGCCATGTTGATCCCGCTCTCCGCCGCGACCGGGATGACCTTTTCGAGGAAGTACCCGAGGTTCGCCCAGAGGTCCTCCTCCGTGAGGTTCCGGTACTGCGCGACGACGTCGCGGAGCTCGTCCCGCGTGTAGCTCGCGTCCCAGCCGGGCAGCGTGAGGTCGCTGTCGCCGTTCACGGGGTCCACGGCCTGCACCTGCTCCTCGTAGTAGACGAGGCTCGTGGAGCCGTCCGGCAGCACATGGTCGAGCTGCGTGCGGGTCCAGTCGAACACCGGCATGAAATTGTAGCAGACGCAACGGATGCCCGCCTCGCCGAGCCGCCGAAGGTTCTCACAGTAATTTTCGATGTACCGCTCGCGCGTCGGCAGGCCGAGCTTGATGTCCTCGTGGACGGGCACGCTCTCGATCACCTCGAACGAAAGGCCCGCCGCCTCCGTCTGCGCTTTCAGCGCGGCGATACTCTCCCGGCTCCAGACCTCGCCGACAGGCACGTCGTAGACGGCCGTGACGATGGCCTCCATGCCGGGGATCTGCCGGATGTGTTCGAGCGTCACCCGGTCGTCCGGGCCGTACCAGCGAAATGAAAGCTTCATGCGGTATCCTCCTTTTCCGCCGCCCTTGGGACTCCCCGGCGGCAAAAGATCTCCGTATATATGTTACCACAGGACAGGAAAAAACGCAAGCGTTGAAATCCGCTTTTGCAAAAAGGCGCGCGCCGTTTCGGTAAAACGGACAAATCGGAAAACGAAAAATGACAAATGCTTTTCCCGCAAAATCTCTTGCATATTTTCGGGAAACTGTTATAATTAGAAGGGAAGGGGACCGCGCCGGACACGGCGCGAAATTCCCGAAAACGGTTTTTACCCTCAGAGAGGAGACTTTTTTATGTCGAAAGTTGTCAGAGTGGCCGTCGTCGGATACGGCGGCATGGGCGGCTGGCACACGAAGCGCCTTACGGAAATCCCGGGCGTCGTCGAGCTCGCGGGCGTGTACGATATCCTGCCGGAGCGCAACGCCGCCGCGGAGGAAGCGGGCATCCACGCCTACGCGTCCTATGAGGAGCTGCTCGCGGACAAGACCGTCGACGTCGTGACGGTCGCGATCCCGAACGACCAGCACGAGCCGGTCTGCATCCAGGCGCTCGAGGCCGGGAAGCTCGTCATCAGCGAGAAGCCCGTCACGATGTCCACCGATTCGCTCGAGCGGATGATCGCCGCGGCGAACCGCACCGGTTCCGTCTTCACGGTCCATCAGAACCGCCGCTGGGACGAGGATTTCCGCATCGCGAAGCAGATCTATGAATCGAAGCAGCTCGGCCGCATCTTCTCCATCGAGTCCCGCGTACACGGCTCGCGCGGCATCCCCGGCGACTGGCGCAACACCAAGGCGCAGGGCGGCGGCATGGTGCTCGACTGGGGCGTTCACCTGCTCGACCAGATGAACATGATGATGGGCACGATGCCCGTCTCCGTCTACGCGACGCTCTCGAACGTCACGAACGAGGAGGTCGACGACGGCTTCACCGCGATCTTCACCTTCGCGAACGGCGTGAAGTTCACCGTCGAGGTCGGGACGAGCAACTTCGTCAACCTGCCGCGCTGGTACATCCTCGGCCTCAACGGCACCGCCGTCATCGAGGACTGGGCGATCAACGGCAAGATCGTTGTCGCCGCGTCCGATGAGAAGCACGACGCCGTGCCGATCATCACCGCCGCCGGTCTGACGAAGACCATGGCGCCGCGCACGAAGGAGACCATCAAGGAGTACCCGCTGCCGCGCATCGACTCCGACATCCACGACTACTACCGCAACATCGCGGCGGTCGTGAACGGCGAGGCCGAGCCGATCGTCACGCACGACCAGCAGCACGAGCTCATGCGCCTGATGGAGGCGATCTTCGAGAGCGCCGAAAAGAACCAGGTCGTCTATTTCTAAAAGTTTTTCCGTTCCGTTTCGCGGGCCCTTTCGCTTTTTCCCGAAAGGGCCCGCGGCGCAGCAAAATACATTTTACACAAAACGGTTTTGCATGAAGGAGGTCCCCTATGAAACTGATTCCTCTCGGTACATCCGGGCTGTCCGTCCCGGCGGTCGCGGTGGGCTGTATGCGCCTCGCGGCGCTCGACGACGCGCGCGCCGAAACGTTCGTGCAGCGCGCGCTCGAGCTCGGCGCGAATTTCTTCGACCACGCGGACATCTACGGCGGCGGCGAGAGCGAGCGCCGCTTCGCGAAGGCGGTCCATATGTCGCCCGCCGTGCGCGAGAAGCTGATCTTACAGTCGAAGTGCGGCATCCGCCCGGGCCGGTACGATTTCTCGAAGGAGCACATCCTCGCCTCGGTCGACGGCATCCTCGAGCGCCTGCAGACCGACTACCTCGACGTGCTCCTGCTCCACCGCCCCGATATGCTCGTCGAGCCCGAGGAGGTCGCGGAGGCATTCGAGATCCTCAAATCGAACGGCAAGGTGCGTCACTTCGGCGTGAGCAACATGAATCCGATGCAGATCGAGCTGCTGAAAAAGTACCTGCCCGTGCCGATCGTCGCGAATCAGCTGCAGCTCTCGATCGCCCACGCCGAGATGATGACCGCCGGCATCCACGTCAACATGACGGACGCGGGCAGCGTCGACCACGACGGCTCGGTGCTCGACTACTGCCGCCTGCACGACATCACGGTCCAGCCGTGGTCGCCGTTCCAGTACGGCTTCTTCGAGGGCGTGTTCATCGGCAGCGACAAGTACCCGGCGCTCAACGCGAAGCTCACCGAGATCGCCGCGAAGTACGGCGTCTCCGAGACGACCGTCGCCGCCGCGTGGCTGCTGCGGCACCCGGCGAAGCTCCAGCCCGTCTGCGGGACGACGAACCCGCAACGCCTCGCGGAGTGCGTCGCCGCGTGCGACGTCACGCTCACGCGCGAGGAGTGGTACGAGCTATACCTCTCCGCCGGGAACATTCTCCCCTGAACGAAACGAAGAAAGCGCAAAAGCGCCCGGCCTCCCCTTTCGGGAGCCGGGCGCTTGCCATTTCTCTTTATCTCTGGATGTACTGCGCGGAAACGTATCCCTCTTTGCCGTTGTAGGACACCCGATACCATGCCGGGTCCGAAATGCTCAGGAGCTTCACTTCTCCGCCCTTCGGGATCACCGTCAGAACCTTGGAACCGGTATTCGGCTCCGCACGGAGGTTGAGCGCCGCGGTGGTCTTCCCCGTGAGCGACTCGCCCGTCGAGCCCGTACTGCCGGAATCACCGGTGCTGCCGGTCTGCGGCGGCGCCGTCAGCGGGAGGACGTAATCGCCGCTCATGTATCCCACCTTGCCGCCTGCCGTGACCTCGAGCCACTGACCGTTCTGGAGGATCCGCGTCACGGTCACCTCGGTGTTCTCGGGCACGACCTCGAGCGACGGGAACGTCGTCCCCGGGCCGTCCCGCAGATGGACGGCGGCGGTCGTCCGCGCCGGGACGCTCAGCGTCCCGGAGTCGACCGGCGTCTGCGTCTGCCCGGGCTCCGTGGAGGGCTCGCCGCTCTGCGCCGGGACTTCGCCCACGAGATCGATGTAGTCGCTGTGCATGAAGCCAGTCTTACCGTTCACCGTGACGGCGTACCACGTCGGGTCGGAGGTGTTGATCACGGCGATCGCGGTGGACGCCGGGATCACGCCGAGGGACTGCGTGTCCGTGCCCATCCCGGTCCGCAGATGGACGGCGGTGGTCGTCTTCGCGTTCGTCCCCTCGGTCGCGGGCGGCGTCAGCGTGCCGGTCTCCCCGCCCTCCGTCGCGGTGCCCGTCGGCACCTCGCCGACGATGCTGATGTACTGCGACGACATATAGCCGTTCTGCCCCGTGCCGACGGTCACGGCGTACCAGTCGGGGTCCGCCGTGCTCGTGACGTTGACGGCGGCGTTCTTCTGCAGGTACGCCAGCGTGTCATACGTCAGGCCCGGGCCCTTGCGCAGCCGGACGCCCTCGCCCGTGACGCGCGCGTTCATCTCGGAGGACGCGAACGCGTAGCCGCTGTTCCCCGCCTCCTGCGGCGCGCGGTCGGAAACGCCGTCGCTGCCGAAGGTGTATGTCACGCCGTCGATCTCGAGCGTGGTGTTCACGACGTACTCGCCGTCGATGTAGTAGAAGTAGTCGCCGTCGAAGCGGTACCAGCCCGTCGTCGGATAGGTCAGGCAGTCGAGCTTGTGCCACGCGACCCAGTTCCGGTCGTAGATGGATTCATAGAGCATATTCACGCCCCACGTGGAGTTGTCCACGACGATCCCGTTGCCGAGGTAGATGCCGACATGGCTCCCCTCCGGGAAGGTCAGGATCAGGCCGTGCGTGCGGGGGATGTTGTCGATCGTCCCGTGTACGCTCGACGCGTTGATCTGGGAATTCACGCCGCGCGGCATGGAATAGTTCGGCTGGACGTTGCTGTTGTCGTCCACCCAGCAGAGGTACGAATAGATCAGGCCGCTGCAGTCCGACGTACGCACGCCGTTGCTGTTGAAGTTGCCATACGCGCCGTATTCGTATAGCCAGCCCTCCCGATATGCCTTGAGGCCGTGCTCCGCGAGGCCGATGGACGTCAGCTCCGACGCGGCCTGGACCCCGAGGCCGGAATTCCGGAAGAGCATCACCAAAAACGCCAGCAGGAACGCGAACACCAGCGAAACGATCCGGGCGGCCAGACGTTTTCTGCCGCTTTCCAACAAGATCTGCATCAAAATCACCTTTTCCTTTCTCCATGTTGTATCGGGATCCTCCAAAATCTTACAGAGATGCTTCAAAAAAGAAACAGGAAGATGACAAATCGGTTACAAACTGGTTACATTATAGCACAGGCCGTCGGAAGATGCAAGAGGAAAATGGAAAAATTTCGATCTTTTTTTGCGGGAAAAGTCGAAAAGCTCCACAAAAAAATATTGCACACATCCCAAAGATATGGTAAACTAATAGAAAGAGCCGGGATTGGCCCGGGTAAGTGTGAGACAGAGCACCGATTGGGTGGGGAGGAACTGACATGAGTTACAAGATCATTACCGATTCGACGGCAGACCTGACCGTCGAGATGACGGATGCGCTGGGCGTACAGGTGATCCCGCTGCGGTTCACCATCGACGGGAAGACGTACCGCGACCGGGAGATGCCCGAGAAGACCTTCTACGCGAAGCTGCGCGAGGGCAAGATGTCCACGACGACGCAGATCAACGCGGACGAGTTCAAGGAGATCTTCGAGCCGGTCCTCCAAAGCGGGGAGGACGTTCTGTACATCGCGTTTTCGAGCGGGCTCTCCGGCACCTACCAGAGCGCCTGCATCGCGCGGGACGACCTCGCGCCGCTGTACCCGGAGCGCAAGCTCTACGTGTTCGATTCCCTCTGCGCCTCCATGGGCGAGGGGCTGCTGGTATATCTCGCGGCGAAGCTGCAGAAGGCCGGGACGGACATCGACACGCTGCTCCAGTGGCTCGGCAGCCACGCGCCGCAGCTCGCGCACTGGTTCACCGTGGACGACCTGAACCACCTCAAGCGCGGCGGGCGCGTCTCTGCGGCGACGGCGCTCGTCGGCACGATGCTCGGCATCAAGCCGGTGCTCCATGTGGACGACGAGGGACATTTGATCCCGGTCAGCAAGGTGCGGGGACGGCGGCAGTCGCTCGACGCGCTGGTGCAGCGCATGGAGGCGAGCGCGATCACCCCGAAGGAGCAGACCGTGTTCATCAGCCACGGCGACTGCGAGGAGGACGCGAAATACATCGCAGAAAAGGTCAAGGCGAAGTTCGGCGTGCAGCACATCGAGATCAACTACATCGGGCCGGTCATCGGGGCGCATTCCGGCCCCGGCACCGTCGCCCTGTTCTTCCTCGGGACCGAGAGATAGGAGGGACCTTCCATGCGCGAAGAAGAAAAAGAGCTCTCCGGGCTGCTCTTTGTCCCCGGCCACCCGGATCTGAAAGCCATCAAGCTGCGCTGCCACAACCTGTGCAGCGAATACAACCGCACATTTGAGGACGAGACCGAAAAGCGCGCCGGGCTCGTCCGCGAGATCTTCGGCGCGTTCGGCGAGGGCTCGTTCGTGCAGGGCCCGATCCAGATCCACTACGGCGCACACACGAAGATCGGCAAGCGGTTCTTCGGGAACTTCAATCTCACCATCCAGGACGACGGCGAGGTCACGATCGGCGACGACTGCAACTTCGGGCCGAACGTGACGATCGTCACGCCGGTCCACCCGCTGATCGCGGAGGAGCGCCGGTTCGTCACGACGGAGACCGGCGAGCACAAGCGCTTCTGCTGGGCGAAGCCGGTACACATCGGCTCGAACTGCTGGTTCGGCGCGAACGTCGTGATCTGCCCGGGCGTGACCGTCGGCGACGGCTGCGTGATCGGCGCGGGCGCGGTCGTCACGCGCGACATCCCCGCGAACAGCTTTGCGGCGGGCGTGCCGTGCCGCGTCGTCCGCGAGATCACCGAGTCGGACAGCCTCCGCCATCACCCGGAGCTTTGGGGCGAGGAAAAGCTCGTCTTTTGAAAAAACAAACCGCCCGCGCGGCGTCCTTTTCGGGAACCGCGCGGGTTCGTTTTGTCTCAGGGGTATTCTCTCTCTAGGCCGTCCGGGATCTCCGTGACGTGTTCTTCCTTGAGCAAAAGCGCGCCGCCGTCCTGCGGCATCCAGCTCACGAGCCATTCCTCGGGCGGCCAGTCTTCATACGCGCTGATCCGGTCGTCCCGGTCGCCGTCCACATACCCGATCTCGCCGCCCCGGCTGTTTTTCGGCACGACGCAGAACGGCGCGTACGTCCGCCCGTCCCAGTGGACGAGCCGGAGACCGCCCTGCACCGAGGACGTCATCTCGACCGGCGCGGGATTCCAGCAGCCGCAGGCCGAGAGCAGCAGGACGAGCGCGAGCGCGCCCGCGATCCCTCTTTTCATCCCGCGAACCTCCTTTTTCAAAGTCAGGTGTCGAGCTTCGCGTAATAGAGCGTTTTCGCCGCGCTGTCGTAGAGCGCCGCCGTGAAATTGAACGAGTACCGGTTCAGCATCACCGTCTCCCCCGCGAAGCCGGTC
>CANQIG010000081.1 GCA_947623765.1 uncultured Clostridia bacterium
TTGCCGTAGATGAAGACCCAGTTGAGGAACAGGTGCGTCGCGACGGAGGCGACGGAGGCCGCCATCGGGATGCGGACGCGCTCCGTCGAGCGCAGCAGCGTGCTCATCGCCATGGAGAGCACCTGCAGGATATAGGCGAAGCCGACGATCCGCAGGTACTGCACGCCGATCTCCTGGATCTGGACCTTATCGGTGTACACGCGCATGACGAACTCCGGCGCAAAGATCGCGGTGCAGCCGAACGTGACGGCGACGATCATCATGCAGGTGAGCGTCATGCCGTAGGAGCGCTCGATGCCGTCGTCCTCTTTGGAGCCCCAATACTGGGAAAAAAACAGGCTGCCGCCGCCCACGAAGCCCCAGTAGCCGGAGAACATCAGCGAGGAAAACTGCGCGCAGAGCCCGAGCGCGCCGACGGAGAGCTCGCCGAGGGGTGCGACCATCATGGTGTCGACCATGCTGGCGGTGGTGGTCAAAAGATTCTGCAGGGCGACCGGAACGCCGATGGCGACGAGGCTCTGCAGAAACGGTTTCCAGGCAAAGCGCTGCTTTTCCCGGAGATTTGAGGTGCTCATAAAATATGCCTTTCTTTGCGTGTTTATGCGTGGTGATTCGACAGTATTATAGCAGGGTTTGGGAGCATTGTCAATTCAGGGCAACGGGGGCGGGACAGGGCGGGGCGCGAAAAATTTGCAAAAATTTTGCATTTCGTTGGTTGACATAATCAAAAGGAACCGGTATAATTTTTTCGTGTGGTGAACGGGAAAAACGGAGACGGATTTGAAAAAGGAGATCTATGCGGCGGCGCCCTTCGCGGAGAAAAAAGCGGAGACGCCGCCGCCGATTTTTTGGATTGAAACGGGCGGCATTATGTGGTATACTGGATACAGGAGGACCGCCGGCTCCGGCGGCCTTTGGAAGAAGGAAGGAAATGGAATGCTGACAAGGAGAAAGGTCACGGCGCAGACGCCGGGGCTCGCGGAGATCGAAGCGCTCTACGTCCGCGCGTTCCCGGAAAACGAGCGCCGGCCGTTTCGCGACCTGTTTGACCAAAAGGCGAACTATGTGGAGACGCTGGCCTTTTACGACGCGGAGGCCTTTGTAGGCTTTGCGTGTCTGCTGAACGCCGGGGACGTCTCGCACATCATCTACTTCGCGGTGGAGGAATCCCTGCGCGACCGGGGATACGGCAGCGAGATCCTGCGGGAGATCGCGCGGTACCGGGAGGGCTGCCGGATCATCGTGGACATCGAGCGGCAGGACCGGCGCGCGGACAACAACGGGCAGCGCGAACGGCGCAAGCGGTTCTATCTGCGCAACGGCTATGCGGAGACCGGCATCCGGTACCGCTGGCACCGGGAAAACTATGAGATCCTCTCCGCGGGCGGGACGCTGACCGAAGCGGAGTTCGGGGCGTTTTGGGACGAGATCGAAAAGAACGGAAGGGACGCCGTGGGGCTTTGACCGCGCGGCGAAAAAAGGGAAACGAAGGAAACAGGAGGCAGCGGTCTGATGGAAATGGTGACCTACAAGGACATCCAGCGGATGGGGCAGAAGGAGTACATCGCGGCGGTCATCAAGGGCGAGTACCCGTATCTGAGCGTGCTCGAGGATCTGCTCCCGGACGATCGGATCAACCGGGGCGTGGATCTGGGGCTGACGCATATCCCGATGGAATTTGTCGTGGGGACGCGCGCGTCTGGACGGACGAAGGCGTTCGCGCGGAACTTTATGCCGCTGATGGGCCAGAGCACGGAGTTCGGGCGGAAATGGGACGAGCTCTATAAATCGCAGATGGAAGTGGGAATCCGCGAGCCGATCAAGGCGTACGAGTATATGAACCGGTACTATGTGGAGGAGGGCAACAAGCGGGTCAGCGTGCTGAAATTCTGCGGCGCGGACACGGTCTACGCCCATGTGATCCGCATCCTGCCGATCAGCGAGGACACGAAGGAAGTGGCCCTTTACCGGGAGCTCATCGATTTCGAGCGGTATAGCGGCGTGAACTACGTGGAATTCACGATGCCGGGCAGCTATGAACGCCTCCAGCAGATGGTCGGGAAGAAGCCGGGCGAGGCATGGACCGAGGAGGAGAAGCGGGATTTTTCGAGCGCGCACTACCACTTCCGCAAGGCGTTTGAGGGAAAGGGCGGCAAAAAGCCCGCCGCTGCCGTCGGGGACGCGATGATGGCGTTCCTCGAGGTGTACGGCTACCCGGAGCTGCTTTGCAGCACCGAGGACGAGCTCGCGAAGAAGATCGAAAAGATCCGGGAGGACATCACGCTTCGGCAGACGGATGCGATGGTGAACATGAAGTTCAGCGCCGAGGAGGTCAAGACCGGCCTTTTGACGAAGGTGTTCGGCGGAGAAAAGGTGCGCAAGGTCGCGTTCATCCACGACGCGCGGCCCGGCATCAGCGGCTGGACGCTCGGGCACGAGCATGGCCGCGAGCACGTGCAGCGCGTCTTCGCCGGGGAGATCGAGACGACCGCGTATCTTGTCGGCGAAAACGACGACCCGACGCAGGTCATCATGCAGGCCGTGAAGGACGGGAACACGGTGTTCTTCACGACCTCCAGCCAGCTGCAGTCCGCCGCGCTGCGCTGCGCGGTCGAGCACCCGGACCTCAGTTTCCTGAACTGCTCGCAGTTTTCGCTGCACCGGTATATTCGCACGTATCACACGCGGATGTACGAGGCGTATTTCATGCTCGGCGCGATCGCCGGCGCGCTCTCCGGCGACGACGAAAAGATCGGCTTTGCCGGGTACAACGCGGAGGGCTCGGGGGACGACTTCGCGACCTCCGTCGAGAAAGCGGCGCAGATCGCGAACGTCAATGCGTTTGCGCTCGGCGCGCAGATGGTGAACCCCGGCGCGAAGATCGTGCTGGAATGGTTCGGGCGCGGCGACGCGGCGGGGGCGTTCGACCGCCTCGCCGCAAAGGGCATTGACTTCATCTGCAGCCTCGACGTGACGCGGCCGGGCTTCTTCGGCCTCGTCTGCTACAACGACGGCGCGCCGCTGCTCGTCGCGAGGCCGATCTGGAACTGGGGCGTCTACTACGAGCGGCTGATCCGGAGGATCCTCGACAACTCCTTCCAGGCCGAATACGAGGAGAGCGCCGGGGCGGTCAGCTATTACTGGGGCAGCGCCGAGGGCGTGCTCGACGTCGAATGCACAGACTGCGTCCCCTCAAGCACGAAAAACCTTCTTGAGCTGCTGCAGAGCAGCGTGCGCACATGGCTCTGGCACCCGTTCAAGGGGACGTTCCGCACGCAGAGCGGCGAGGAGATGAACGTCGACCTGCGTCCGGAGCAGATGCACGGCATGACATGGCTCGCAGAGAACATCGAAGGGAGCATCCCAAAGCCTGAACCGGCCGTGCCGGACAGCGCCGAATAAACGCGAAAGGAGTGGGGGTATGCGGATCCTCGCCGTCTCCGACGTGGAGGCGAAGTATTATTTTGATTACTACCAGCCGGGACGGCTCGACGGCATCGACCTGATCCTTGCCTGCGGCGATCTGCACCGGGAATATTTGGAATTTCTCGTCTCCATGGCGCGATGCGACGTGGTGTACGTCCACGGGAACCACGACGAGCGGTATGATCTCTTTCCGCCGGAGGGGTGCATCTGCGCGGACGACACGGTCGTCGTGGCGAACGGCGTGCGGATCCTCGGGCTCGGCGGCTGCTACCGGTACAAGCCGGGGAAGTATATGTACACCGAGGAGGAGATGCGGCGGCGCATCCTGCGCGTTATGCCGCAGATCTGGCGGCACAGGGGGTTCGACATCCTCCTCACGCACGCGCCTGCGCGGCACATCAACGATTTCGATTCGATCTCGCACCGGGGATTCGAGAGCTTCGTGAAGCTCATGGACAAATACGACCCGAAGTATTTCGTCCACGGGCATATCCACACGTGCTACGCCGCGCACCTGCCGCAGAGGACGGAGCACGGGGACACGGTCATCATCAACGCGTACGACCACTGTCTTTTTGATTACTGAAAAAGGACCTTCCCTCATCCGGCTGCGGCGGAGGGAAGGTCCTCGGTTTTACGTTTACTTTTGGCGGAGCCGGGCGAGCAGGAAGGGCAGATCGGACGGCGAGAGGAATTTCAGCAGGAAGTTCTTCACGAACTCGCCGTCGAGCGCAGAGGTGCTCGAGGCCTCCGCACTGCTCTCCCGGTCGAAGCCGGCGAACATCATGGAGAGGTACGCGAGCGCGTCCTCGCGGCGGGCGTTCCCGCGCGGGTCCCAATCCGGCTCGGGCGTAAAGCGGACCGTGCGCCCGAGAAGCCCTTCCGACGCGCGCCGGACGCGGGCCGCGAAGGCGACCGGGTCGCCCGGGACGGACCACGCGAGCTCCGCCGCGGCGAGCACGCGCGGGAAAAGGCGCTGCTCCAGCATGGCGGGTTCGGAAATGTGCTCCGTCCAGAGGCAGCATTCGAGGCCGATCAGGCCGTCCTCGGGGCCGCAGAGCTTCTTGCCGACGTGCGGCTGCGTCTTGTAGACGCGGGAGAGCGGCGTCATGCTGTGCGGGTAGTCAAAATAGAGGTCGAACATATCGGAGTAGATCCACTTGCCGCCGGAAGCGAGGAACGGCTCCATGGCGGCGCGGTGCTGCGGCGACCAGAACTGGATCTGGATATCGTGCGGCGCGTTCTCCGCGAGCAGCGTTTCGTTCCAGCAGATCGCCTGTTTGCCGTGCTTTTTGAGGACCTCCTGCACGCGGGCGGTGAAATCCCCCTGCAGCGCGTTTGTGTCCTTCAGGCCGAGCGCTTCCATGCGGGCCCGGCAGTGCGGGCATTTCTCCCACTCGCTCTTCGGGGCTTCGTCCCCGCCGATGTGAAAGCGCGGGTCGGGGAACAGGGGAAGAATCTCCTCCAAAAGCGATTCGACGAACTGGAAGGTCTCCTCCTTGCCGGGGCAGAGGATGATGGGGAAGATCCCGCCGTGCTCGGCGAGGGAGACCGGCTGCCCAGAGCAGCTGAGCTCGGGGTACGCGGCGAGGATCGCCGTGACGTGCCCGGGCATATCGATCTCCGGGACGACCGCCACGCCGCGCACGCGCGCGAACTCCACCACCTCACGGATCTCCTGATGGGTGTAAAACGGGCCCGTTTCCGTCAGCTTCGGGAAACGGCGGCTTTCGATGCGCCAGCCCTGATCGTCCGAAAGGTGCCAGTGCAGGACGTTCATCTTCGCGAGGGAGATGCCCTCGATGACGCGCTTGACCTCCCCGACGGGAAAGAAATGCCGCGCGCAGTCGAGCAGGACGCCGCGGTGCGGGAAGCGGGGACCGTCCTCGACGATGCAGCAGGGCAGCGTCCCCCGCTCGCAGAGGTTCGCTGCGGTGGTCAGCGCCCAGACGACGCCGCGCTCCGCGGAGGCGGCCACGGTGACCGCGTTTTCCGTGACCGTGAGGCGGTACGATTCCTCGGGAAGGGCAGGGTCTCTCCGCAGGACGAGACGGAAATCGGAAGACCCGTCCTTTGTCCCGGTGCGGGCGAAAAACGCTTCGACGCACCACCGTTCAAAATCGGAGGTTTCGGTCCGAAGGACCGGGGAAAGCGCGCAGCGGTCCGGGGAAATGTGAGACGAGCCGTGAACTCTCGGGATGATATTCATGGAAGAACTCCTCCTTCTCCGGCGATTCCGGAAAATAATAAAATTATAATACCATCGGATGAGGAAAAAGTCAAGAGCGGGGAGCGCTGGGAACGCTTCCCGAAAAAACAGGTCCTCCGGCTATGCCGGAAGACCTGTTCTGACTGTATGGCGTTTTGAAAGAAAGGGCCTGTTAAACGGAGATCCACCAGCACACGCCGTACTTATCGATCACGGTCGCGCCGCATTCGCTCCACGGATACGGGTGCATTTCCTCAATCACAACGCCGCCATCGCTGAGGACGTCGAAGGCGTTCTGCACCGCGTCGATGCTCCCCAGCTCGAACGCGTTGAACGTCATGGTCTCCAGCCGCATTCTGTGAATGGCTTCCACATCGTACGGCTGCTTCGCCTCGGCCAATGCCAAGATCCCCTCGCCGTTTACGGACAGGACGCAGTGCTCATAAGCCGTTTCGTCGCTGTTTTTCATCTCCACCGTGATCTCGGCGCCGAATGCCTTGGCGTAGTTTTTGGCCGCCTCGAAGCTGTTCATCACATAGATCTGCGGACAGCATTTCATCTTGTACTCCCCCTTAGGATCGTTTTTTCAGACAACTTCCCGTTTGTCTGCTCCAAATCGTATTTTACACGCAAAAGTCCGATGCCGTCAAGACAGGATTTGGATTGTTTCCAACTTTTGAGGTTTTCCGCGTTGTTTCTTTGAAACAAAAGAACGCTCCGGCGCGGTTCCTGCCGGAGCGTTCCTGTATAGAGATGTGATTGTCAGAAGTGCAGATCTTCCCGGTCCGCGCCGGTCTCGCTGTACCGCGCCTTTTCGTAGAGAAGGTGCAGCCGCGCCGCGTCTTCTCCGGCGAGCCCGGCGTGCGCCTCCGCCTCCGCCGGGGACATGGCGGGCGACGGCGGGTCCTTCTTCGCGCGCAGGACGGCCTTGCGCCAGCGCCGCCGGATCACGGCGTTCGGCGAACGGTCCAGAATGCCGGGCCGGTCGCGCTTCGGCCTTCGGAAGGAGAGCGCCGCGACGTCGTCGTCCTGCAGGTTTTCCACGAAGTCCCCGCGGTCGTTGTAGGAGGAGCTGAAGGAGCGGGAGATGTGGATCACCCCGACGACGACCCCGACCACGACAAAGACGCCGACCGCCGCAAAGACCAGATATTCCAAAATCTTGAAGAATGCAGCGAAAAACGGGTTCGGTTCCGCATCGCCGAGGCCCTCCATCATATCCATCTGGCCGCCGCCCGAGGGGGGAGCCTCCGGCGCGGGCGTCGCCGTGGGTTCCGCGGAGGCCGTGTTTTTCGGCAGCTCGATGCGCGTGACCTCGTCGTTCGCGAGGAGCGCGGGGACGGAGATGACCGCCGTGACGGCGATCATCGTCACGAGGATCACGGAGAGCAAGCGCACGATGCGGCGTTCCGGGAAATTCGCGAGCGCGCGGTTCGTGTCGACGTAGCCGCTGATGCGCTGGATGCCCTTTTGCCCGATGATGACGAGAAAATAGAGCGCGACGAAGAGCAGCCCGATGTGCTGGAACGACTCGTTAACCTCCTTGACGAAGAACGAGACGAGCATCGGCGCGCCGACGACCAGCAGCCCCGGGAAGTTCGCGTGGTCGAGCATGGAGTGGTCCTCGTGGATGATGCGTCCGTACATCCTCAGAAAGCAGAGCACGACCGTGACGATGACCGGGATGACCGCGCGGACCGACGCGATGACTTCGGTGTCGAATGAGTCGAGGGAGGAGGAGAGGGCGGGCGGGTTGACCGTGCGGAACACGAACCAGGTGAGCGCACAGACCAGAGCGGAAGCGGGGATGTACAGCACGATGCGCCGGATATAATGCGCGGCGAGCCAGCTCAGCGCCACCGGGACGATGAAGAGCAGCGCGCGCAGCTGGAGCATGGTCATCTCCTCCGGCGGGGCCTCCACACGGAAGAAGTTTTCGGTGACGAGCGTGTAGATCGGCGCGAGGAGCAGCGTGCAGTGGATCCAGCCGAGGAGGATGTAAAGCGGCCTGCGCACGGGAAAGGATCTTCCAAAGAGTTTCATACGCGCCACCTCACAATGTCCACACGTTTGGACGTGTCCGTCATTTTGTTGCGTTCCGGCATATTGCGGTCGTACGGGAGGACCCAGAGCGCCTCGTGGGAACCGGCGAGCAGCTCAAGCGCGGGCAGAAGATGGAGCTTCTGCTCTTTGGAGATGAGAACGTACAGGTTGTTCTCCTGATCGCCGCGCCCGTATTCCGCCTCCATGACGGCGGTCATGGGCGTGAGGTCGTTCCGGCACTCGATGCGGGCCAGCAGGCGGCGCATATAGAGCGCGGCGTTCTGCCCGGCGAGCTCCCCGGTATCCAGCGTCTTT
>CANQIG010000082.1 GCA_947623765.1 uncultured Clostridia bacterium
TTTTCTCGGCCTTTGGCCTCTGCCTTCTCTCTTGAGCGCTTGACTATTATACCGCATCTAATCCCTCTTGTCAACACTTTTTTTCTTTTTTTTTGAAAATTTTTCGCTGCTTTATTTTTTCGCAAGATGTTGTGCCGCCCACCGATATTTAGCCCAACGCAGGGAGAAAACGGACGTTATTATTTTCCGGGTATGGGCGTATATTGGCTTTGCGCAGTATACTTTTGCTTGTATTTTACGGGGAATTGACCGTATTTGGGAGGGCCTAGCTATGCAGTGTCGCGACCGTTTTCCCCTGTTTTTCCTCCGCGCCTGGCGCGTCCTGATCGTCGCGCTGCTCAACGCGCTCGTCCTTGTGATGCTCTGGCGCGCGTCGGGGTAGGCGCGCCGCTGTTCTTTGGAGCCGTGCGGGGGGCACCGTGGTCCGGCACGCCTGCCTCTCAAGTAGGCGGCACGCAGCTCTGCACCCGAGATGCAAAGGCAGCGGCCCTCGGGCAAGAGCGCGGCATGGTCCTGCGCAGGCGCGAGCACGGCAAGGGCTTTGCGTCTTCTCCGCGAGTCATCCTATAAGGTATGGAGAAGGAGCTAAAGTGGAAAATCCAAAAGAAAACGGCTCCGGAGCGACCGAACCGTTTGTCAGGCGCGGATCGTACAGTCCGCACCGACAAAAAAGGTGGTCTTTGCACCAAGTTCTTCCGGTGGGTCGGACGCGGGCCTGCCGCGGGAACGGTGGGCTTCTTTGCTCTTTCTCCGTGGAAACCCTATAAGGTATGGCGAAAAGGCAAAAAAGCAACAGTCAAACAAAATTGCCCCAACAAGGCCGGAAACGTTTGCCCGGCGCGGGGCCTGCACGGCCGCGTCCAAGCAAAATGTGACGACCTCTCCGGGGTAGCTTTTCCTGTGGCCGGACGCGGCGCAGCCCCGGGCAAGGCAGGGACTTTGCGCCGCCTTCGCAAATAGTTATATTATAATATAGTATGGCGAAAAGGTTAAAAACGCAAAAGTCAAAAGAGAATGCCCGGCGGGTCGAAGCGTTCGCTCGGCGCAGGACGCACATCGCACCAAACAAAACGGGACGACCTCCAATGGCGGCTTTTCCGGCGGCGCAGTCGCGGCGCGGGCTGGTACTGCGCAGAAACGGGTGAAAACGCAGGAGAAATTCGCGCGTTGGAGCTTTTATCGGCGTTTCCGCAAGAGAAAACACCTTAGAAAAGCAGGCTGCACCTGCGATGGCTGCCCGCCGGGCGCAAGGACCGCCGCACCGAAGGTTTCCCTCCGGCGCGGCGGCTTCTTGCTGTCTGTCAGTTTGTCTTCATCGCACGGCAGAGGGAGATCCGCCCCACGCGACTCTCGGACCCGCCGTTTTCGCCTCTCTCGGAGCGCTTGAAGACTCCGGCGACGATCAGGCCAATGACGCGCGCGCCATGCAGAGGAGCCGCGCGGCGTCCCAGCCGTCGGCCAAGCTGAAGAGCGTTCGTGCCGTGTTTTTCATGGTTGTGCACCCCTTCTTTTTTGTTAGATCTCGCAGAACGGTACGAGAAAAACTGTCGGCACCATTCTGAATTGGATCGATCTAACGCAATACCTTCTGGAATTGTATGTAGATCGAACCGTTGTGATCGACGGTATCACAGTCGATCCAGCTTCCGCCGAACAGATCATCGGCAAAAATAGATATAGAAAATCCCGTATGCCGCGGGCCACCTGACGTTTGCTCGACGGTCCCACACGTTCTTTTCTGGATATCGGTTGTGACTCGTTGTGCAGATCACTCAAGCGCTATCCCCGATATCGCTGTCCAACCCTGGCTATACACATACATCCTTGAACGAAGAGACGAGATCGCTGTCCGCATAGATGCGAAGCTGCCCGCGCGCTGACCGTCCATCACATCAGCATCCAGCCAGCTGCCGTCGACCTCTTTGATCTTGTCAAGTAGTACACCCCCCCGAAAGATTTCGGAGCGGGTCCAGTTTTTCGATCGCCATTGTGCGCCCTCCTTTGTTACACTTGCGTCCAATTTCTGGCCCACTTACCACCTGATCCGCATCTGGTCCACATTCGGCCTTCATTAAACATCTCAAAAAAGACTTGTACAAAATCGCTCTGGTGTAACACAGGGATCAGGCTCATCAGTATTCCGTATGTTGACGGCAAGCCAATCGACACGGCTTGTGCTGGTGACACATACAGGATGCACGCCCCTATGCTCTGCCAGTTTGTAACCGCGTCGTCACTGGGCAGGGCGGTTACATCGGTTCTCAGGAAGTGACTTGCCGGATGGCCTTCGAGTTGATCGGCGGTTCCCAAAAAATGGGCCGTGATGTTGTCGTCTATTTCAATAACAAATTTGTTTTTCTTATTATCGTATAATCCTCTTTTCGCAGAAGATTTCATTCCGAAAAGGTATAACATTCCACCAGAAAATGCCACACCAACATCAGATTCTCCATTTTTATCGACATACACTGAACCAGTAAAGTTCCCGCCAGTAACAGGCACGGCATTCACATCCGCTGCGCTCAATGTAATATTCGTAGAAAGCGCCTTACCATTCACCGTGCGGGTTGTGGGGACACCTCCCAGTGCGGTAAGAGCCTCGGGTGCGGTAGTCTTTCCGGTGCCGCCGTTTCCGATGGGAAGCGTGCCTGTCACCGGAATGTTATCCTGCGCAGCGGAACCGTCAAAAGTGACATCCTTCGTAGAACCTAAATTAGTCTTGAGAGAGCGAGGGGTGGAAAGCTTTGTTGCTGTTCCTGCGTTGCCGCTCACAGAGGGCTGTGGAAAAGCAGAAGTGTAAACCGTTTGATTTCCAATGTCGCCAGATGCTTGACTAGTTCCTTTCCATAAGTGCAGCCAAGGATGGCCGTCGGTCTTATCCACTACAATATCGACACGATCCATCAAATCGGAGCCTTTAATTGCCTCGATTTTAAGGTACTCGTTTTTTTGATCTCCATTGAGCGTTACCTGCGACCCGGCATATGTTCCTCCGACAGATGACACGATCTTCTTGACAGTAACGGCACCAGTTTCGCCGTTGACACTCGTGACGGACTCCGAGCCGTTATGCACCGTGAAGGTATATTCGCGGCGGTCGGTCAGGGTGATCGTGTAGGTGTCGTCCGTGCCGGGTGTGTGATCGCCTCCGGTCAGCTCGATCTTCGCGACGCCGACGCCCTGCAGGCCGGAGAGGTCGCAGAGGAAATTCCACTTCGCGCCGTCCCACATATAGACCTGCGCGTTTTCCTCCTGCTCCACGTCCGAGCTGATGATGCAGACCGTGTTCTTCGGCTGGGACTTGTCCGCCTGCATCTCCGCGACCGTCCTGTACGTCGTGTCCCAGTGGTTGACCGCCTTTTCGCCGGTGGACGTGTATTTCTGCGCGTCCGCGTCCCACGTGTTCCAAAACCCGTCCTCGTCGATCTCCGGCGGGTTGCCGCTGTACTGCTTCGCCGTCTCCGCGCTCTGCGCGGCGTTCCGCGCGCGCTCCCCCGCCGCTTCCGCCGCGCCCTGCGCGGCTTCGGCCTGCCGCAGCGCCTCTGCGGCGCTCTCTGCAGCTTCGCCCGCGCTGCCTGCGGCGTCCGATCTGGCCTTGTCTGCCTCCGTCTCGCTGGCTTTTGCAGAGGCCGCGCTCGCTGCCGCCTGCGCAGCGAGATCCTGCACGGTGAGGAACTCGTCCGTGCTCTCGATCGCGTCCTCCGGGACGGGGTTGACGTCGACGTCGAAGAGGATCGGCGCGGTGCCGACCACGCCGCCGCCCTCCAAGATCTCGACGACCGCCGAGACGCGCCCGGCGGCGGTCGTCATCTGGGCGGTCACGCCGATGTACACGGTCCGGCGATCCGCCGACGTGCCGAGCGCCGGGTCGTAGACGTGCGTGCCGTCCGGCTTGCGCAGCCGGATATTGACCTCGGCGGTCGCGGGGACCGCGAACGGCTGGTCGCCGTACGTCAGCTCCACCGCGAGGATCGGCAGCGTCCGGTCGTACTGCACGAGATGCACGATGTCCGGCACGCCCCGCCGGTCGAGGCTGGCTTTTACGCTGTGGATCACGCTGTTTGCATTGGGTGTATATCCTGCCATGTGTTGCTCCTCCTTTTTGCCTTCCGAATTTAGAGATACTGTTTTGGCTTTTCTGAATCTTTTTCGGGTCCGGACATGATTCGACCGCCGTGCCATGGCCGCATCGACTGCGGCTGATGCACGGCGGCCCTGTTGGACGGTCTGCCCTGCTCGAGCGGGGTCATTGCTGCGCGCCGCCTTCCTCCGGGTCCGAATAGGGGACCCCGACGGCGGCGCAAAGCTCCCGGCCGGTGAACCCCAGCTCCCGCGCCATCCGGCAGAATTCCCCGACCTTCATCATCTGGTAGTACCGCTTCCGGTGATAATACAGCCGCTGACTGCTCATCCTGAGCTTTTCCGCGAGCTGCGCGTCGGAACGGATCCCTTTGTCCACCTTCCCGCGCGCGATGGCCGCCGCCAGCGCATATTCCCGGCGCTCCTGTGCGCTCTTCCTCAGTTTTGGCATATGCTTTTGCTCCTTTCCATACTTGGCGGGCTTTGGCCGCCTCTTACGATCTCTGTTCTCACCTCCTCCGGTGCTGGGCGGATCTAAGGCGCGCTGATCCGTGCAGCGCAGTTTCTCGGGATCGGACCGTCGCCGCAGCTTCCATGATTTTCACCTCCTTTTTTCTTCGCAATGAAGAATCCATCTTCCATTATATTCCTCAATTTGAAGATTGTCAAGCGGTTTTTGCGCGTTTATTCTTCGTTTTGGGGAATTTTTTCTTGACGTGCGCCCCTCCCTGCGTTATAATGGTGAAAAAGGAAGTGATCCGCACGGAAAACCGTATTTCTGTCCTTCTGAAGGAAAGCCGCAAGAATCACGGCTTATCTGTCCAAGAGGTCGTCGAGCGGCTGGCCAAACTGGGCGTAAACATCTCCGGGAAAACCTTGTACGGATGGGAAGGCGGCCACCGTCAGCCGGACGCGGACGAATTTCTCACGCTCTGTCAAGTCTATGAGATCTCTGCTTTTCCGGAAACAATAAAAAAAGCCCCGTCCATTTCGGACGGAGCCATGAAAATCGCAAAGATATTCGACGGGCTGGACGCGTGGGGGCAAAAGGCGCTGCTCTCCGCGGCGGAGATCGAGGCGGCGCGCTGCGGCGAATCGTCCGCCCGCGCGCGTGCGATCCCGGCGAACGTCATCCCGCTGCGCTGCTCGGTGCAGTCCGCCAGCGCCGGGACCGGGATGTACCTCGGGCCGGAGGAGTTCGAGACGGTCTTCGTCGAAGCGAACGACCTCACGCGGCGCGCGTCCTTCGGCGTGCCCGTGCGCGGCGACAGCATGGAGCCCGTCTACCACGACGGGGACATCCTGATCGTCGAGGCCGCGGAGGACGTGGCGGTCGGCGAGACGGGAGTCTTCACGGTCTCGGGCGAGGGCTTCGTCAAACAGCGCGGGGAAGGCGCGCTGATCTCCCTAAACCCGAAATACGCCCCCATCGCATTGACCGAGGACACTTGGTGCAACGGGCGCGTGATCGGCGTGCTCGCGCCCGCGTGGATCGTCAAAAAATAAATAGCGCCGCTTGCGCGGCGGGAAAGGAGCGTTTTTCATGCCGACCATCTGTATGTTTCGTGGAATCAAAATCTGTCTCTACTGGCAAGACCATATGCCGCCTCATTTTCACGCATTTTATGGCGGTGCGGAGGTCCTTGTTGCCATTGAAGAATTAGAAGTACTGGAAGGCTCCATTCCGTCGAAACAGTTGAAAATGCTTCTAGGCTGGGCCGCCTTCCATCAGGAAGAACTCCGGGAAAACTGGGAGCTTGCACGAAACAGCCAAGAGCTTTTCTCGATCGAGCCGTTGAAATGAGAATAATCGGAGGTAATATGAAAACGGTAGATGAATATCTTTCCATGGGATTGGACAGAAAGTCCGCAGAGTACTTTGCGCACGGCCGGCGGCAGATCGCCTCGGTCACGGCAAATGATGATTTTACTTTGACGCTTTCGTTTGACAATGGCGAAAAAAGGCTTTTTGATATGCGTCCCTTTCTGAAAAAGGGAACGGTGTTTGAGCCGTTTGCCAATGTCGAAAACTTTCGCAGGGTCTATCTCGATGCGCAGCACGCCGTCTGCTGGGACGTCGATCCCTCGGTAGACAGCTCCGTGGTGTGGAACAACAAGGTCGATCTTTGTCCGGATCGATGCTACATCGACAGTACCCCGATCGTGTGATTTCAGGATCTCCTGACGTTAAATTCGGAGATTAAAGTTTACGGATGTTTACTATGCTCAAAACCTATACAATAAACAAAGGGCAGCAGCCCACGGAAGAGCAGCTGGAGGAGGTCCAGAAAGCCAAAAAGCAGCCCATCACCTTCGATGAGGATTCCCCGGAATTGTCCCCCGCCTTGGAAAAGGCGCTTCGGTGCTCCGCCATACAGAGAAACCGCAGAAAAAACGCGTAACACCTTTGGCCTGCCGGATGTGAAAATAAAACGCCGCTTGGGCGGCGGAAAAGGAGAATTTGCTATGGCTGGAAAACACGCAGCGCCGCGCCATGCAGTGCCTCGCTCGACCGGACGCACCACGAGACCCCCGGAAGAACCGCTTCGCCCTGTGCCATACACGGACCCGGATGATGTGCCGCCGCGTGCGCCGCGCACACAGGCCGCTTCCCCGCGCCCTGTGCAGCGCCGTCCCGTGCGCAAACCGAAAAGCCGCTGGAAGACGGTCGTCGCATGGATCCTATGCTTCTTCATGCTCTTCGCCGGGATCGTGTACTTCCCGTCCTTCGCCAGCGTCTTCATGCTGCTGTTTGCGGTGCTCATCCTTCCGGTCGAGCCCGTGCGGCGGTTCTTTGCGCAGATCGGCCTGCGGAATACGGCGAAAACCGTGGTCCTCGTGGTGCTCTTTGTGTTGGGGATCATGCTCGCGCCGCTTTCGAGCCGGGCGCGGAACACGATCCCCCGCACCGATGGGAGCGCGTCCCCCACGCCGAACACCTCTGCTTCCGCTTCTCCCACGCTGGAACCAACCGTAGAGCCCACTTCCAGCCCGACACCCACGGAGAAACCGACCGCAGAACCTACTGTCAGGCCGACCGCCACGCCAACGGCGAACCCTACGGCTGAACCGACGATGGAACCAACCGCAGAACCGACTGCCGAGCCGACCGCAGAGCCCACGGCTGAACCGACCCCAGAGCCAACTGCCGAACCGACCGAAGTTCCCTCGGAGGAAGTGGGTGGAGAGTATGCTGGGGACTCCGGTGGAGGATCTGGCGGGGATTCCAATACTTCAGACTACGATCCCTCCTATGGCACGGTCGCGCCGGACAATGATCCCGGTTATGGGAATGAAAGCGTAGTATATTGGACTCCGAACGGTGAAGTCTACCACTCCACCCCCAACTGCCCTTCTCTCAGTAGATCTTCCGTCATCTTGAGCGGCACGATTGCTGACGCCCAAGCAAACGGCAAGGACAGACACTGTCTAAACTGCTAGATCGAACACAACTCCCCGGGCAGTTTTGGCGCACCGCCGGAGCTGCGAAGCCGGAGCCATGCCCGGATAAGGCACAACACAAAAGGCCAAAGCGAAAAGGCGACGAAAGCCCGGAAGCTCCAGCGTTTCGGAGCTTCCGGGCTTGGTGATCCAGATGCGGTCCGGCCTCGGGCGCGGCGGGCTTTTGCGCCTTCTCCCGGAGGCAAAAGAAAAACGGCCCCCAACGGGAGCCGAAAACGTTTGCCCGGCGCGGGGCGTGCAAGGGTCTGCACCCAAACAAAAGGGGCGGCCTCTCCGGGCCACCCTTTTTGGTGACCCGGACGAGATTCGAACTCGTGTTACCGCCGTGAAAGGGCGGTGTCTTAACCGCTTGACCACCGGGCCATATGGTAGCGGCAAATGGATTCGAACCATCGACACTTCGGGTATGAACCGAATGCTCTAGCCAACTGAGCTATGCCGCCAT
>CANQIG010000083.1 GCA_947623765.1 uncultured Clostridia bacterium
AGTCCCTCGGCCACCGCGGTCTTGCCGACGCCCGGCTCCCCGACGAGCACCGGATTGTTCTTCGTCCGGCGGGAGAGGATCTGGATCACGCGCTCGATCTCCGTGTGCCGCCCGATCACCGGGTCGATCTTGCCCTCCGCCGCGAGCTTCGTGAGGTCGCGGCCGTATTTTGAAAGCGCGCTGCCGTCTTCGCCGCCGCCCTCGCCGGCCCCTTGGAACGGCATACTCTGCTGGTCCACGGCGTGTCCCTCCGAGAGCGCCGCGGAGAGTCCCGCGACGATCTGCTGGGGCTGCACGCCGAGAAGCTGCAGGAAGCGCATGGCAAAGCTCTCTCCGTCTTCGACGATCGCGATCAGCAGGTGCTCCGTGCCGACATAATTGCTGCCGAGCTTCGAGGCCGCCAGCTTCGCCATCTGCAAAATGCGCTTGGTGCGCGGCGTAAAGTATGAAGTGGAGAGCTCCGTCGGCGAACCCGTGCCGATCTTCTCCTCCATCTGCTTGCGGTAGCTCTGCGCCGTCACGCCGAGCTTTTCCAGCACATTGTGCGCCACGCCGCTGCCCTCGGCGAGGAGCCCGTAGAGGACGTGCTCGCTGCCGATGTAGTTGTGCCCCATCTCCTGGGCCGTCTCAATGGCGATATTCATCGCGTTGTTGGAACGCTCCGTAAACCCTGTAAAACGATACATAAAACACCACTCCTTCTTTCAAATCTTTTCGCGGCGCACGCCTCATGCGACGCCGCGCAATGCCTTTCGCACCGTTTCCGCCCGCAGGACGTCCCGCTCTTCCGCGCTGAGCGCCTTTCCGGCCTTCGCGGAAAGCGTCGCGGGCTGCACGGACGCGGTCAGCGCGTTCAGATCCGCGAGGTCGATGCCGGAGAGCATCCCCGCCGTCACGCCGAAGCGGACCTCGGAGCTGAGCCGCATGAATTCCTCCCCGGAAAGAAGCCGGGCCGTCTGCAAAACACCGAGCGCCCGCGCGATGCGGTCCTGCACGCGGATCTGCCCGAGCAGCGCCGCGCGGGATTCGCGTTCCGCGTCGACGAGCTGCTTCGCGATGTTCCGAAGGTTCTCGACGGCCTCGGTCTCGCTCAGTCCGAGCGTGATCTGGTTCGAGAGCTGGACCATGGCCCCGGTGATCCCCGTCCCTTCGCCGTACGTCCCGCGCGTCACGAGGCCGAGCTTCGACAGGTTCGAGACGATCCGGGAAAGCGCGCCGCGCTCCGCGAGCGCCGGGAGGTGCAGCATCACCGACGCGCGCATCCCGGTGCCGAGATTCGTCGGGCACTGCGTGAGATACCCGAGCTCCTCGTCGAACGCAAAGTGCAGCGATTCGTTCAGCAGCGTGTCGATCCGGTCCGCCGTCTCCGCCGTCTCGCAGAGCGCAAGCCCCTCGCGGAGCACTTGGATGCGGACGTGGTCCTCCTCGTTCACCATGATCGAGATGCTCTCGTCCTTCGAGATCAGCACGCCGCGCCCTTTGCCGTGCGCCGCAAACTGCGGGCTGATGAGATGCTTCTCCACGAGAGAACCGGCCTGCTGCTCGCTCATCGCGTCAATCTGCAGAAAATCAAAGTCCCCGGCGATCGGGCTGTTGCTCTGGAACAGCGCGTCGCGCACGCGGCGTTCGCTCTCCGCGCGCTGCGCCGCGTTCATCCGGCTGGGGAACGGAATGTCGCGCAGGTTCCTCGCAAGGCGTACCCGGGTGCTGACGACCACATCTCCGGCCTCCCCGGCCTTCTCATACCAGCGTCTCTCGTTATCCATGCTTTTCCGCCTCCTCCAGCGCGCGGATCTCGTCGCGCAGGACCGCCGCACGCTCGAAGTCCTGCGTCTCGATGGCCTTCTGCATCGCCGCACGCTTCTCCTCCAGGGGCGAGATCACCTTCAGCGGCTGTGCGGGCTCCGGGATCCGCAGCGCGGAAGTCCCCGGGCGTTTGCCCGTGTGCTTCGACGTCCCGTAGATCCGGCGGATCTGCGGGATCAGCCGGTCGTGGAACACGCGGTAGCAGTTCGCGCAGCCGATCCGCCCGCTCTGCACGATCTCCTCAAAGGACGCGCCGCACTCCGGGCAGCGGACCGTCTGCCGCTCGCGCTTCGGCGCGCCGAGGATCCCGCCGAAGAGATCCCCGAGATCAAAACTCATATTCTGAAAGAAATTGGTGTACTCCTGCTCCTTCGCGCAGGCCGTGCAGAGGTCCTGCTCCGTCATCACGCCGTTCACGATGCTCGTGATGTGCGTCGTGGCCTCCCGTTCTCCGCAATGCTGACACAACATATCCGCTCACCCTTTCCAAAATGATCCGTTTCCCAGCCGCGCCTTCACACACGCCGGGGTTTTCTCTATCTTATGTGTTCAAAACCAGAAGCATATTCTTGAATCCGGCGGCCCTGAGCGCGTCCCGGAATTCTTTCGGCGCGGGCGCCAGAGAAGAATCGGAGAGCGCCGCCGCCATCAGGCGCGCATCCGACTCGGAGACGATCCCCGCCTCCGTCAGATTCCGAAGCATCGCCCGAAACGACGCCGCGTCCAAACTCTGCCCGATGCCGTTCACCAGGTGCATGATCATGTCGCTCCGGGACATCTGCCGGCGGATGATGCGGATGTATCCGCCGCCGCCGCGCCGGCTCTCCACGATGTACCCCTGCTCCGGCGTAAACCGCGAGGTGATCACGTAATTGATCTGGCTGGGAACGCAGCCCAGCGCGTTTGCGAGCTCGTTGCGCTGGATCTCCGCGATCCCGTCGGCCTCATTCAAGAGCTGCAAAATGTAATTTGCAACACTGTCGCTGATCCGCACGTTTCCCACTCCTTTTTGTCTTTGACTTTCTTTGACTTTTATTTTACCAGAAATCCCACGCATTTCAAGCGCCGATTTTCACCGTTATTAAAAAATAATTTCGGTTTTCTCTATATTCCTGTGTTTATCTGCCTTTTTCTCAGTATTTCAGTGTTCAGCACACATTTCAGGCGCAGCCGTCAACCCTTGCCGCTCCACGTCATTTGAGGCCGCAAAAGCTCTCGGTGTCCCCCGTTTGAAGCGACCTTCTCCCGTAAAACGTCCTATGTTCCTTCTTTTTCTACGTTTCCCTGCTTACTTTGCAGTATTGCAGTGTGGAAAAGCACATTCAAAACGTCGCCGTCAGCCCCTCTGCGTGTCAACCTCATTTGCAGCCGCAAAATGCTCTTGCCCTCCCCTGTTTGCAGCGGCATCTCCGAAAAGAACGTTATCCTCGAACGTATACGTTTTTCTTCTTTTTCGCTGTCATCAATTCGCAGCACGCCTTCGCAGCATAGCCGTCAGCCTCCCTGCTTGTCCGCCTCATTCGTCGCTGCAAAAGCTCTCGGTGTCATCCCGGTGACCTGTTTGAAGCGGCTGCAAAACGACGCGGCGTCGGAAAAGCCGCACGAGAGCGCCGTCTCCCCCACGCCGTACATCCCGGAGAGGAGCATCTTTTTCGCCGCGTTGATCCGCACCTGCATCAGGTACTGTTTCGGGGACATCCGCTCCGAATCCACGAAGATCCGATACAGATAGGTCCGGTCGATCCCCACATACCGGGCGACGTCACGGACCTTCACCGGGTAGCTGAAATGCGTCTTGATGTACCCGATGGCCTTGTTCACATACTCGTGCTCCCGGGAGAACGACGTCCCCTCGGCGGATTCCTCCAAGACCGCCATCGCGCCGTAGAAGCTGCTCATCACTCGGAACGTGCTGCCCCCGGCAAACTCGCCGATCATCGTCCGCAGGTACATTTCAAACCGCTCCGTGTCGCGGACCCGCCCTGTATACCGCCCGATGAACCCCGTGCGGCGCAGGATCTCCGAGACGTCGAACCCGTCGAACGCGACCCACATATACGTCCAGGGGTCGTCCCGGTCGGCGCGGTAGACGGCGCGCTCGCCCGGCCGGATCAAAAAGCATTCCCCGCCGTGCAGGGAAAAGCTCTCCTCCCCGACGGTATACGTGCCCGCACCGTCAAGGACATAGTGGAGCAGATACTGGCCGCGCACTGCGGGTCCCCAAAAATGGCCCGGCGCGCATTTTTCAAATCCGCAGTAATAGACGGTCACGGAGCCGCCGTTGTTGAGATTGACCGCCCGGTGCTTTACGGTTTCCATATTTCTCTCTCCTCCTGTTCTCTGCGCCAAATATTCCAGCGCGAAGCGCGTCGGCATCCTCCGCCGCGGACTGCACAGGCGAACAAACACCCGTAAATTTACGCCGTAATTATAGCACTTTCCCTTCAAAAAAACAACAAAAAAGCAATTTTCCGAAACATAAGGCCTTGTCACGGGCGCGCGTTCCGTTTATAATGGAGAAAAGAGGATGCTCTTTTGGATTTTGTATTGGAAAGGACCGTGAGACAAATGCCGAAAATCACCTTTATGGGCGCGGGCAGCACCGTCTTCGCGCGGAATGTTTTGGGAGACTGTATGTGCACGCCCGTCCTCTGTGAGAGCGAGATCGCGCTCTACGACATCGACGCCGAGCGCCTCGAGGAGAGCTTCATCATCCTGAGCGCGATCAACCGGAACACCAACGGCGGCAGGGCGACACTCAAGACCTACTGCGGCGTCGAGAACCGCAAGGAAGCGCTGCGCGGCGCGGATTTCGTCGTCAACGCGATCCAGGTCGGGTTCTACGAGCCGTGTACGGTCATCGACTTCGAGGTCCCGAAAAAGTACGGCCTCCGCCAGACGATCGCGGACACGCTCGGCATCGGCGGGATCATGCGGGCGCTGCGCACGATCCCCGTGATGGAGGATTTCGCGCGCGACATCGAAGAGGTATGCCCCGACGCCTGGTTCCTCAACTACACAAACCCGATGGCGATGCTCTCCGGCTATATGCAGCGCTACACCCATGTAAAGACCGTCGGGCTCTGCCACAGCGTGCAGGTCTGTTCCGACCGCCTGCTCCGCAGCCTCGGCATGGAGGACAAGCTGGAGGGCCGCCGTGAGCTGATCGCCGGGATCAACCACATGGGCTGGCTCCTCGAGATCGCCGACCGGGACGGCAACGACCTGTACCCGGAGATCCGCCGGCGCGCCGCGGAAAAGAACGCGACGGAAAAACACACGGATATGGTGCGCTTCGAGTACATCCGGCGCCTGGGCTATTACTGCACAGAGTCCAGTGAACACAACGCAGAATACAACCCGCTCTTCATCAAATCGAGGTACCCGGAGCTGATCGAGCAGTTCAACATCCCGCTCGACGAGTACCCGCGCCGCTGCGTCAACCAGATCAAAGGCTGGAAAGAGGAGAAGGAGAGTATCCTGCAGGATGGGAAGGTCGGGCACACCCGCACAACGGAATATGCCTCGTACATCATGGAGGCGATCCTCACCGGCGATCCGTACAAGATCGGCGGCAATGTTCTGAATACCGGCCTGATCGACAATCTGCCCGCAGACGCCTGCGTGGAAGTCCCCTGCATGGTGGACCGCATGGGCGTGAACCCCTGCCACGTGGGCAGACTTCCGGTCCAGCTCGCCGCGATGAACATGACGAACATCAACGTCCAGCTGATGACGATCGAGGCGGCGCGCACCCGGAAGCGCGAAGACATCTACCGCGCGGCCATGCTGGAACCGCACACCGCCGCAGAGCTCTCCATCGACGACATCGTGAAGATGTGCGATGAACTCATCGAGGCACACGGGGACTATATGTCCATGTACCGCTGAGTCCAAAACTACATAAAAAATAGATCGGGGAGCGGTGTGACGCGTCACGCCGCTCCCCGGCTTGCTTATTTCTTAACTGTCCCGTTCTTTTCCGTCATTCTCCGGGGTCTTCCTCTCCCTCTTCCTCGCCGCTGACCAGAAGCTGCACCGCGGCGCCTCTCGGGAAAGATTCTCCCGCCTGATGGTCCTCCCAGTAGCCGATCACGATCCCGGGTTCGACCGTCTCGCTGTAAACGAACTCCTTCGTCGTGAGGAATCCCAGCTCCAAAAGCCGCGCTTCCGCCTCGTCATACGAGAGCCCCGCGACCTCGGGCAGCTCCCTCTGCGCGCTCCCCGTGCTCACCGAGACACGGACACGGTCGCCGTTCTCCATGGGAACGCCCGCCTTCGGGTACTGATCGATGATCCATCCGGCGGGGACCGTCTCGCTGGTCTCCTCCACGACGTCCAGCGCAAACGCATAGGAGGGGTCCCGATCCTGCAGCGTCTGCACCTCCTCGAGCTCCTGTCCGATCAGGTTGGGAAGCTCGTAGTCGCCGACGGCATTTGAACTCAATGAGGCTCCCTGGACGGTATCCAGAATGCTTTTCAGCGAATACTCGCTGTCCTCAAACCAGGTGACCGAGAGGATTACCAGGACCGTCAGCGTCACGACGAAGGAAAGGATCAGCCAGAAGGCCAGCGGCAGGCTGTGGGCGTGCGGCCTCCGCCGCTTCCCGAGCGGCAGGGCACGCGTCGTCTCGATCTCCTCCACCTGCGTCACGGTCTTGGAGGCGGCGGTCAGCTCCGCGAGAAGACGCGGAAAGCTGGGCGTCCGGTTCTCCATCTCCACCTGCAGACCGTTCGCGATCGCCGCGGCCGCGTGCCGCGGCAGCGACCGGACGACGCTGCGGTCGATCATCAGCTTCGGGTCCTTGCGGCGCTTCGGCGCCTCGGTGGGTACGGAACCCGAAAGCGCGAAAAACAGCGATGCAGAGAGGCCGTAGACGTCCGTCACCTCGTCGCACATTTTCGTGCGGGAATACTGCTCAATGGCCCAGCATCCGGGGCAGATGTCCTCGACGATGTCCGTTCCCGCGCGCCGCGCGGACGGCATCTCGAACTCCGAAAGGATCAGCCTGCCGCCATCCGTCACGCGGAGCGTATCCGGGGAGATCCCAAGGTGCTCCACGCCCTTCGAGGCCATCGCGGAGAGGCTGCGGATCAGCGGCAGGAACAGCGCCTCGCACTCCGTCCACGGCAGAGGGCCGTTCTCCCGGACGTAGTCGCGCAGCGACACGGACTTGGTATACCGAAACACCGCGTACTGCGTGTTGTTCTCCGCGAAAAGATCCCGGACCTCGCAGAGGTCCCGGATGCCCGCAAGGCGCGCAAAATTCTGGTTGCTGCGTTCAAACTCGTTGAGGTAGTCGGCAAAGATCAGCTCCAGCCCGGCGGCGGGCTTCACGGTGATACCGTTCGGATCGCGGAACGCGATATTGTCCGGGAAAAACTCCCGGATCTCCACCTTCTCATTCGTCTTGCTCTCCAGCGCGACGTAGGTGATCCCGACGCCGTTCTCGCGCACCGCCTGCCCGATCAGATATTTCCCCGCGAGGACCGTCGCATAGGGAAGCGCGTCGGGCTCCTGCCCTTCGTTGCGCCAGCCGCATCTCGGGCAGCGCGTCTCCCCCGCGGGCATCGCGGTAAAGCAATTCATGCAGTATGTCCTGGTCTCTTCCGCCATTTTGATCCCTTCCTGATCCAGAATACCTTTTCCAATCTCCCGTTTCCCGGCCGAAGCGCTCTGCAGTCCTAGTATTGCCCCGCAAAAGCCGTCCAATAACCGTTTGCCGTTTTGCGCCGCTTCTTCCACTGCGGCGCATTCTAGTTCTTTCAGTATAGCATAAATCAAAGTCGGATTCAAGGAAAAATATGCCTGATGAAAAGGAACGCGCCGAAAATCGGCGCGTTCCCGGGAAAGATTCAGTTTCAGGCCTTGCCGACAGAGCCGAAGAGCTCCATCTTCTCCTTGACCGTGGCCTTGATCGCCTCAAAGCCGGGCGCGAGGAGCTTGCGGGGATCGAAGCCCTTACCCTCAAGATCCTTGCCCGCCTCGATGTACTTGCGGGTCGCGTC
>CANQIG010000084.1 GCA_947623765.1 uncultured Clostridia bacterium
AGCGCGCGTCAGCGCGCACCCCGCGACTCAAAAGTCTTTTGGCTTACCTTTTCTTCAGAAAAGGTAAGCGCGGCGAAACGGCCTCTGGCCGCGGGGATCGGGGCCGGGTTTGGCGTATGGTTAGAGGGGCGGGAGAGGCGCGCCGGGTCCGGCGGGCGCGTTTCCGCTGCCGAGGGCGAGAAAGTATTTCAGGCCGGAGAAACGGCGCGTCTTGCGGTCGTTTTCGACCATGCGCTCGATCTCGGCGCGCGTGCCGACGAGGATGAGCAGCTTTTTCGCGCGGGTCACGCCCGTATAGAGCAGGTTGCGGTAGGAGAGCTGCGGCGCGCCGGGGAACACCGGCATCACGACGGCGTTGAATTCGTTGCCCTGGCTCTTGTGGACCGTCACGGCGTAGGCGAGCTCGAGCTCGTTCGCGGCGTGCTCGAAGTCATACAGCACCTCGCGGTCGTCGATCACGACGCGCAGGCAGCCCGCGTCGCGGTCGACCGCGGCGACGATGCCCATGTCCCCGTTGAAGACGCCCTCGCCGGTCGTGCCGTCGGGGCGGCTCCACGGCAGGTCGTAGTCGTTTTTGATCTGCATGACCTTGTCCCCGAGGCGGAACACCGTGCCGCGCACCGTGACCTGCGGCTTGTCCTTCGCGGGCGGGTTGATCTCCTCGCGCAGGCGGCGGTTCAGCTCCACGGTGCCCGCGTCGCCCTTTCTCCCCGGGCAGAGCACCTGGATGTCCGTGAGCGGCGAGTAGCCGTAGCTTTTGGGGAGCCGCACGGAGGCGAGCCCGACCACGGTCTCGGCGGTCGACCGCGCGTCGCGCGCGGGGAGGAAGAAGAAATCGTTGTTGCGCACGCGGAGCTCCGGCATCTGGCCGTGGACGATCCTGTGCGCGTTCGTCACGATCAGGCTCTGCATCGACTGGCGAAAGATCTCGGTCAGCTGGACCGTCGGCAGCACGCCGGAGACGAGCAGGTCGTGGAGGACGTTCCCCGGGCCGACGCTCGGGAGCTGGTCGCTGTCGCCGACGAGGATCAGCCGACAGCCGGGCGGGAGGGCGCGCAGGACGCTCTCGAAGACGTAGCTGTCGACCATGGAGAGCTCGTCGATGACGACGGCGTCGCACTCGAGCGGATTGCGCTCGCTGCGCTGGAATGTCGGCTGGTCTTCGTCGTCCCAGTCCACCTGGAGCATCCGGTGGATCGTCTTCGCCTCGACCCCGGTGAGCTCCGTCATGCGCTTCGCGGCGCGGCCCGTCGGCGCGGCGAGGAAGACCGTCTCGCCCTTTTCCATCAGGATGCGGATGATCGCATTGAGCGCCGTCGTCTTCCCGGTGCCCGGTCCGCCGGTGAGGATCAAAAGGCCCTTTTCGAGCGCGGCGCGGATCGCCTCCCGCTGCATCGCGGCGTACTCGATGCCCTGTTCCTGCTCGATCTCCCGGATCTCCTCCTCCACGTCCGTGATGGGCGGCGGGGGGATGCGCAGCATCATGCGGATGCGCTCGGCGGCGTACGATTCCATGCGGTGCCACTTCGGCAGGAACACGAACTGCCTGCCGTTGAATTCCTCCAAAACGAGGTCGAGGTCCCGGCAAAGCGTCTCGAGCGCGGCGACGGCGTTCTCCAAGGGGACGTGGAGGAGACTGGCGGCGGCGGGCGTGAGCTTATCCGCCGGGAGACAGGTGTGGCCGTTGAGCAGGTTGTGCGAGAGCACGTACCGCACGCCGGCCTTGATCCGCTCGACGTTCTCCGGCTCGTATTCCATTGAGGCGGCGAGGCGGTCCGCGACGGCAAAATCCACGCCGATCTCCTCGGCGGTCAGGCGGTAGGGGTCCTCCTGCACGCAGGCGACGGCGGCCTGCCCGTAGACCTTCCAGACCTTCACCGCGTCCTCCGGGCGCACGCCGAACGCGCCGAGAAACGCCATCAGGTCGCGGATGCCGTTCACGCGGCGCATTTCCGCGCTGATCTGCCGCGCCTTTTCGAGCGTGACGCCCTTCACGGTCGCGAGACTTTCCGGGTCGTCCTCGAGGATGCGGATCGTGTCGTCGCCGAATTTTTCGACGATCTTCGCGGCGATCGCCGGGCCGACGCCCTTGACCGCGCCGCTCGAGAGGTATTTCAGCATGGCGGCGGTGGTCTCCGGGCGGGAGCGCTCGAACGCCTCGGCGCGGAACTGCCGCCCGAACGTCGCGTGGGACGTCCATGTGCCGTAGAGGTGCAGCGTCTCCCCGACGCTGACGAACGGAAACGTCCCCACCACCGTGATGAGTTCGTCGCCGCCGGTGATCTCGAGCACCGTATACTGGTTCTGGTCGTTGTGGTAGACGATGTTTTCGACGCTGCCCTCCATTTCGAGCAGCTCCCGACGTTCTTCCGGCACAGCGCGTTCCTCCTGTCTTTTTCTCGTCTCTATTATAGTACATTTGGCCGCGCTTGCAAAGGGGGGACGCCGAAGAAAATGCGGCCGGGGCGGGTCTATTCCGGGATGCGGTATGGGTCCGGCGGGGCGGTTTTCCCGATCTCGGCGAACGGGTACTTCAAAGTCAGCCGCCGAAGGACGGCCTCCACCTCGGGGTCGCCGGATTCATTCAGGCAGATCACGCGGCACATCCCGTAGAGGTCGAGCCATTTCACGCGCTCGAGCGCGCTGCGCACGACATATTCGGCTTCCTCCGGCGCGCGGACGCTCGCGTAGACCGTGAAGGGCTGCTCCTCGGCGAGGAGACGCGAGCGGGTCAGATGCAGGCAGACGGCCTTGACCGCCGTGATGACGGCGCAGACGGCGAGCACGAGGATCATGGCGAGCAGAACAGGTTCCATCAAAACACCTCCACGCCACAATACGGCGCGGAGGTGTCCAAATGTGCGTGTCCGCTCAGAGCCCCAGCGCTTCGCGGAGCTGCCCGACGCGGTCGGTGCGCTCCCAGCGGACGCCGAGCTCCTCCCGGCCCATGTGGCCGTAGGCCGCGAGCTTCCGGTAGATCGGCTTTTTGAGGTCGAGCTCGCGGATGATGGCGTTCGGGCGGAGGTCGAAGACCTTCTGCACGGCCTCGGCGAGCGCTTCGTCGGGGACGATGCCCGTGCCGAACGTCTCCGCCATGACGGAGACCGGGTGCGCGACGCCGATCGCGTACGCGAGCTGGATCTCGCAGCGCTCCGCGAGGCCCGCCGCGACGACGTTCTTCGCGACGTACCGCGCGGCGTAGGCGGCGGAGCGGTCGACTTTCGTCGGGTCCTTGCCGGAGAACGCGCCGCCGCCGTGGCGACCAACGCCGCCGTAGGTGTCAACGATGATCTTCCTTCCCGTGAGGCCGCTGTCCGCCGCAGGGCCGCCGAGAACGAACCGGCCCGTCGGGTTGATGTAGATCTTGGTCTCCCCGTCGATGAGGTCTTCCGGGACGACAGGGCGGATGACGTGCTCGACGACGTCCTTTCGGATCGTCTCGAGCGAGACGTCGGCGCTGTGCTGCGTCGAGACGACGATCGCGTCGAGGCGCGCGACGCGGCCGTCCACATACTCCGCCGTGACCTGCGTCTTGCCGTCCGGGCGGAGATAGGGCAGCGTGCCGTCCTTGCGCACGGCGGCGAGACGCTTCGCGAGCTTATGCGCGAGCGACGCGGTCAGCGGCATGAGCTCGGGCGTTTCGTTCGTGGCGTAGCCGAACATCATGCCTTGATCGCCCGCACCGATGCGGTCGTCGAGGTCCCCGGCGCCGCCTTTCGTCTCGAAGGACTCGTTGACGCCCATCGCGATGTCGGGCGACTGCATATCGATGGAGGTGAGCACGCCGCAGGTCCTGCCGTTGAAGCCCGCCTCCGGCGTGTTGTAGCCGATGTCGCAGATGACGCCGCGCGCGATGGCGTCGATATCGACGTAGCACTCGGTGGAGATCTCGCCCATGACGTGGACGACGCCGGTCGTCGCGGTGACCTCGCAGGCGACGTGCGCCTCGGGGTCCTTCTCGAGGATGGCGTCGAGGATGGCGTCGGAGATCTGGTCGCAGAGCTTGTCGGGATGCCCCTCGGTGACGGATTCGGATGTGAATAGACGTTTCTGCATGGTTTTCTTTCCTTTCTTGTTCGCGTGCAAAAAGGCCGCCCTCCATTCGAGAGCGGTCTTGCGAACCTCATCTTTCGGCCTTCGCCGCAGGATTTAGCACCTTGCCTTTCGGCAGGTTGCCGGACTTCAAAGGGCCTGTTCCCTCCGTCACTCTCGATGGTGCTCCTGTGTATGTTTGATGGAAATCAAACATACACGGATATTTGGTTTTGGGAGATCGTTCTTTTTGCCGCCGGTTTTTGGACGGTCTCGGCGCGTCCGCGCCGGGAAATCTATCGAATGCAGCGGGTCGCTGCACGATATACCGATAATTACTGCTTTGCGATTGCCATGCTGCACCTACTCCACAGCTCGTCTTTGTATGGGAAAACGTCCTGTTCAACACGTCTCTCCACAAAGCCGATTCTCTCGTAACAGCGTTTTGCTCTCGCATTTTCCTTGAAAACATTCAACTGCACTGACGCGGCGCCTGTGATTTCAAACGCATACCGCAAAGCAAGCAGGATCATTTCCCGGCCATACCCTTTTCCGCGCAATCGATTGTCCACAATCACAGAAGCCAAAAAGCCTTCGCTGCTCTCCGGATTCAAAGAATATCTAAAAAATCCAATCCTGTTCCCGCTGTCATCCGTGGCCACAAACGGGCAGACCATCCATCGCTCCATCGTCTTTTCCAAAAAGTCGTGAAACGCCTGCGCCGTGACCGGATACGGGAAATTGTTTGCGCACCAGAGCGCATGATCTCTCTCGTTGTCTATCCATCCTGCCAGATATGGAAAATCCTTGCTCGGTATGTACGGTCTCAGTCTCATATCACGATTTCTCCAAATCCCGATGCGCCACGACGACGGTATACGGTCCCGGGCTGCACGTTACCCCGGTTTCCGTGAAGCCGTTCTTGTGCCAGAAATGCTTTGCCTGCGGGTTGCCCTTGACCCATCCCAAGCGGACGCCGGTCAGGCCGCAGGTTTTCAAGTACGAACAAAGGTTGTCGATTATCTCGCTCCCGACGCCCCGCCCCTGCACGGAAACGTCGGTCATAAAAAAGCCGATGAACGCCGTCTCGGGATTCGGATACCCGAGGATGAAATCCATGACGGCAACAAGTTTTTCCCCGTCGTAGTAGCCCACGTAGTATTTATCGGAAAGCGTCTTGCGGGGCGGCAGCGCCTGCATATCGTCGGCGATGCTCTGTTCCGTGACAAACGGCGGGCAGTGGTGATAATACAGGGGATTTTGACTGCACAGTTCGTAGATGTCCGCGATGTCGTCCGGCGTCAGGCACCGCACCGAGTAACGGTTTGAAAAACGGGAAACGTCCATCCGGCCTCCGTAGTTCCGTGCGCGAAGTCACCGCGCCGGGAAATCTATCGAATGCAGCGGGTCGCTGCACGATAAGCTGGATTTTACAACTGCAATTCGTACAAAAAATCCGTGAATTCTTTCTCGGTGCCGCGCTTCTGATACGTGTATTCGCCCGTCACCTGAAAGCCCAGTTTTCTGACGACCCGATTGGAAGCGATATTATCCTGGTTGACTCTCACGGTGACCTTTTTTGCGCCCTGCCGGACGGCATGATCGATCATGCCTTTTGCGGCCTCTGTGGCATATCCGTTTCCCCAATGATCTCTGTGCACGCAGTACGCAATATCGTACGTGCTGCCGTCATCGCTCACCATGAAGCTGCAGGTCCCGATCCGGGTATGGGAATCCTTCAATTCGGAGATCAGATAACAGCAGTCCTCGTCCTCGGATAACGCTTCGATCTCCCGGACATATGCCTCGTCGATCTCTTCCATGGCCTCATCCGGCAAATACTCGCCCATTTCAGGGTCGTTCCAAATGCTGATCGCAAATCGCGCGTCCTCTTTTTCAAAGCTGCGCAAGTACAGCCTCGGCGTTTCGATTGTCTGGATTTTCATAGGTATACTCCGAGGTGCGCTTCAGCGCACATTCCGGTCCGTAACGGAAGTCAAAGGGCCGCGATGCTCTCCGCAGTTTGTTCGACGCTGAGGCCGGAGACATCAACTTTCACGGTGTCGAGCGCATCGTAGAGCGGCAGCCGCTCGATGCTGCGGGCGACGACCGCTTCCTGACGCTTGCCCGCGCGAATGTCTTTTTGCAGCCTTTCGGTCAGTGCCTCGCGGCTGCAGATCAAAGAGACGGTTGTGACCTCGCAGTCTGTCAAATCGAGGTTGGAGAGGATCTCGTCGAGGATGCTCTGTTCGTGCATGACCCAACAGAAGATCACGGTTTCATACGCGGAGCAGTGCAGGAAATTATTCAGCAGATGGCAGATGTTGTCCATGACCATCCGCTTTGTCTCGCCGTTCACTTGAAACGGATCGGCGTCCCAGCACCAGTCTCCGTCCAAAAACACCGCATTTTGCAGCGTTTTCTTGAGCGCCTGGCAGACGCTCGTCTTGCCGACGCCCATGGTCCCGCCGATGAGATAAACCCGTTTCATCTTGCATCTCCTGAAATGACGGTCTGCCGGACCGTTCTCCGCGCATTGGATAGTATACCACACGGCACGGCAAAAAGCAACAGGAAACGGAGAAAAACGCGGCCCTCGCGCGGTCTTCCGCGCGAAAAGCGGGCGGCGGGCGCTCCTGCACGCCCGCCGCCGGAGAGGGGAAACGGCGTTACGCCTCGAAGAAGGCGAAGCTGCCGTTCAGCACGAAGAGATAGATCAGCACGCAGGCCACGGCCAGCGCGAACGCGACGACGAGGCCGATCACGGAGGCGCCGCGGCTGACCGAGGGTTTGCCCTCGCCTTTCGGCACAAAGCCGGAGGCGCGCAGCGCGCTGCGCAGCGGGCGATAGAGCAGGTAGGCGAGGGAGGCGTTCAAAAGGGATTTGACCAGATTGAAGGGGAGGAGGAGCGTCGGGATCAGCGCCGCGACCTCGCCGACGGTGGTGTGGAGGTACAGCGGCGTGATCAGGAGGTTCAGCACCATCATCACGGCGGTCATCGAGACAACCCCGCCGATGAGGCCCATCACCGCGCCGGAGAGCGTGCGGCGGTACTTATAGACGAGCCCGGCGACGCCCGCGAATGCGGCGCTCGAGCAGAAGTTCATCACGAGACCGTAGATCCCGGTGTCGCTGACGGTGATAAACTCCATGAACGCGACCGCGAGCGCGGAGACGACGCCCGTCAGCGGGCCGTAGAGGAAGCTCGCGAGCGCGATGATCGCGTCCTTCGGGTCGAAGGTCAGGAACATGACCTTGAAATGGAACGCGAACATACTGATGTACGCCATCGCGCAGAGCAGCGCGATGACCACGGTTTTCTTCAGCTTCTCAGACTGCTTCATCAAAAATCACTCTGCCTTTTCGCATAGATTCTGGGATGGCGGGCGCCGTCCGCAGGGTTGGACTTGTTGACGCAGAGGAAACGTGAGAAAAGCAATTACGCCCTGCGGAAAACTTCCACAGGGCGTAAGTCATGTCCTTCGACACTGGTCACGTTTCTTCTCTCATCCGGACTGTAACCGTCGGCTCCGAAATCGCATCGGATCAGCGCTCCAAAGAGCGGTCGCGGGCTCGGGAAGGATTTGCCTTCCGCTCACCGCCGGTGAGGAATTGCACCTCGCCCCGAAGAAATTCAGTTGCTCGGGATCGTTCCCGAAGGGGAAAAATTACTCGTTGATCGCGGTGACAACACCGGAACCGACCGT
>CANQIG010000085.1 GCA_947623765.1 uncultured Clostridia bacterium
GCATACGGTCGCCGTCCCAGCGGAGCTCGGCATTGCCGACGAGGATCTGAGTGTGTTCCTGACGAACCTGCTTGAAAACGCGCTGCTCGCCTGCGAGCGGATGGACGCGGGAAGCGACCGGTTCATTCGCTTCCAAATGCACGCCGACCACGGCGCGCTCTTCATCGGGTGCGTCAACAGCACGGCGGCGGGGGAGAGCGGCGCGCAGCCGCGCAGAGAAAGGACGGAGCGGCACGGCTACGGCTTGGTGGCGATGCGGCGCATCGCGGAAAAGTACGACAGCATTTTGAAGGTGGACAGCGGCTCCGGGGAGTTTTCCGTGAAGACAAACCTGTCCATGCGGTGAGGTCTGCCGGAGGAAAATTTCGAGGCAAGGAAACGGAGAAGACAGAACAGGGCGGACCCGGTTTGGGCCCGCCCTTTTGGATGTACGGATCAGAGCGTGATCGGGAGGCATTTCTTCCCGGCGTGTTCGACGAAGGCGTCCTGCGTCTTCTGGCAGCGCACCTTGCTCACGGGGACGGCTCAGCCCCGCGAAGACAGAGCTGTCCATGCGGTGCGTGCTGTCCGGGGGCGAAACATCGCGTGCGGGCGAATGGAGCAGACGGAAAAGGGCGGACCCGGTTGGGCCCGCCCTTTTGGGATATACGGTTCAAAGCGAGATCGGAAGGCATTTCTTCCCGGCGTGTTCGACGAAGGCGTCCTGCGTTTTCTGGTAGAGCACCTTGCTCACGGGGACGGTGCTGCCCTGCGAGAGCAGGATCTGGTAGCGCGTGACTTTCACGATGCGGTCGAGGTTCACGAGGTAGCTGCGGTGCGGCCGGATGAAGCGCTGCGGGGGCAGCGAGGTCTCGAGCTCGGAGAGTGTCCCCGTGCAGGAGTCCCGCGTGCCGTCGGCCTTGTGGATGATGATCTTGTGGCTATAGATCTCAAAATAGAGGATCTCGTCGATGCGGAAGACCGTCGCGCCGTGCGGCGTCTCGAGCCGGATCATGGTGACGGCGGCGCGCTCCAGGTAGCGGTCCAGCGCGGCGGCGAGCTTTTCCGGGGAGACGGGTTTCACGAGAAAGTGCAGCGGGGAGACGTCGAAGCTCTCCGCGGCAAATTCCGGCGCGGAGGAGACGAACACGATCTCTGTGTCCCACCCGTGCGTGCGGATGCTCCGGGCGGCGCGGATCCCCTCCTCCTCGCCGAAGACGACGTCCAGAAAGACCAGGGAGAAGGGGTCGCCCTCTTCCATGGCTTTGAGCAGAGAGGCGGTGTCGGAGAATGCGGTGATCTGGAAGGTCTCGCGGCGTGCGCGCAGTGCGTCGGAAAGAAGGGGTGTGAACGAAGCGAGGAAGTCTTTGTCGTCGTCGCAAAGCGCAATTCTGTGCATAAAAAGGAGCTCCTTTGGGGAACAACCCCGAAAAAAGGGGAAGGGCGAAAAAAAGAATACACAAAGTATACCGCATTTTGTCGGAAAATGCAAGAGAAAATTTTGACGAGGGAAAAGGCTTGTGGTGTAGGGTTTACAATGATGTGTAACAAGAGGTAGCCAATGAAAAATCCGAAAAAATGTTGTTCTGCCCAAAAATGCGTTGGTCTGAAAACGCTTTGCCGAGAACAGGAAAAGCCCCGAAACCCGCATGGTTACGGATAAATGGGTCCCCACAAAGCAGGAAGGCTTTTGGGGGAGAGGAGCGGCAGTTCGAAGGACGAAGCCTTTGCCAAGATCCGTGAGGGTATTTGAGTATGCGGTATGAGGTAGAGCTGACACCGCAGGCAATAGAGCAAATTGAAGAAACGATACAGTAATTCCGTTTGTCTTTCAGTTGCAAACCGCTCAAAAAATGAATCAAAGCGTTCAAGTGTAAACACTCGAACGCTTTTTCCTTCCTGAAACGCCGGATCACGGCGCACAGGGACAACGGAAGACAAGTACATCATACTATGAATCCTGCACTATTTAGCGGCCAGCCCGTTTACACCGTCACAAATCAGCTTTGTCGTCAGTTCGATGATGTCCTCCAGCGGGATCTTCTTCCCGTCCGCGATCCATTGCTTGTAAATTTCAATGGTATCCACTAGGAAAAATAGACAAATCAAATTCAAAATATTATTCGTGTCAACTTGTCTTGCAAAGCACAAAGACGCCCCATTCTCATTTGAAAAGTCATAATAGTCCAGTTGATATTTCCACTGGCGTTCAGAACAATTTCTTGTCAGCGAATTCTTCCGTCTTAAAGGACGCATAGTACACCACATTTCGGCTTTGTAATCAAGGATGATCGCGGATGGATAGGGAATAAAGCGGGAGCAGGGGTAACCATAGAGGGACAGGTAAATTGGTATTCTTCAATTCGAGAATCCCGCTTTGTAGACGGGATTCTTCACTTTTCTTTCAAGAACAAATATGGTATAATTACATTGAGCAGAAAATCCGCACACAGGAACAAGGGACCATGTCCCGTGAGGCTTTGGTGTTCGGAGCGTCCATCCATCTGCATCTGAAGCGGGAGGTGCAACAATGCCCAAGAAGCACGGCTTCCTGCACGGGTTGTTTGGCTGGATGTTTGACATGGACGGAGACGGCGAGGAAGATCTGGGGAAGCAGTGGCTGGGATTCCAAATCATGGATGACATCATGTCCGAGGACGGAGCGGACAAGGATGCCGAGGATTTCGGAGCGGCCGCGTTTGACATCCCATATGCATCGCCCGTTGAACCTTGGCGTCTGACCTGCGAAGATGGGCTGGAATACGGTGTGGACCTCGACGATTACGAAACGGAAGAGGAATACCAAGACGCCCTGAAAGAAGCAAAAGACAGTTGGGCCAGCGCTTTCGGAACAGGCGGCAGGTCATCCGATCCAAATGTTAATGACGCTGAGCCAAGAACGCAGAATCACGGTGAGGACAATATGAAATTCGAATCGAATAATTCGCCTGAAACGGCAGAAACAAACGCAGAGAAGAACCGCACCGCTGCCGGATACCCAAACAAGCGCAGGGAAAAGGCGGCGCAGCATTTGAATGCGGGTTTTCGTATATATTTCGACAAAGAGGAATTGCAGTTGGAGGATGAACGCTGCCGGTTTATCTTGAAATATGCCGACAGTGTTCTGGCAGCGAACTACCTCACGCACACGGGACATTTTCTGTATGCGCAGGCAGTGAAAGATCACTTTTGGCTTCCGTGTTCTTTGCCCGACGAAGATGAGGAACGGGGGTACAAGTTCTTTGAAGTGGTCCGCAAAATCGCCAGGTACGACATTCCGCTTTCGCTTGAAATCTGGCGGTGGTGTCTCAGCCGCTTCCTCCCGTTTGCAAAGTACGCGGTTTTCGCGGAGCTGGAGATGTCTGGGCATGTTCTTGAGTCGCTCTATGGTTTCCCGGATGGCTTTCTAAATGCTTTGGTTCATTCGATAGATACGGATCATGTTTTCCGGGAGCAGATTACGCGGAAATGCACAGAACCACATAATGCGTTTCCGGATTTAGTGGCGGTAGCCGTCAAGGAAAACCTTGAGGAAACTGCGCTGTTCGTGTTCAGACGCGCGTTGGAACAGGCAGGGGCAGGACTGGGAAAAAATCAACCTGCTCGTGCGGTATACAATTATCAAGTGCGAGCTGGATCAGGATATCGAACCTGTCGAGCTTTTCCGAGAAAAACTCTTCCCTTTGGTCAAGGCGATCCGTAATGGAATGGTCCAAGACGAGATCGACGGTTGGGAGCAGGATATGGCGAACTTCATCGAGCGGGAAGAGAGTCAAAACGAGAAATACGCATATTCCAGAAAGAACGCTTGGAGAAAGACCGCTCCGGACGGGTCGGAGTACGGTCTGGAGCCCCGGCATTATGCCTCGGAAAAAGAGTATCTGGAGGCGCTGAACGAGAGAAAGTACGCATGGCGCAAGCACGTTCCCGAAGATCTTCCGGAAGGGCTGCATCCGGAGGATTATGAGCTACAGCGGGATTTCTATGAAGAACTGCGCTCGAGGCAAAAGGAAAAGTGGGCCCGTGAGCGGGAAAAGCTGAATGCAGAGTATAAAAAGATGCGTGAGGGCATCATGCTGGACAAGACGGTTTACGATCTCTGCGGCGTTGTGTTTCCGGAGTCCGCACATCCCTATTCCTATCGGACGGACGGTTCGGTGGAGATCGGCGACATTGTGGAAGTGCCGGTAGGAGACGAAGGCAAACATGAACTTGCAGAGGTCGTATCCGTGGAAAAATGTACGCGCGCTGGTACGGTGTTCCCGATAGAGAAACTCAAAACCGTGATCCGAATTGTGAGAAGAGGCGGCTGGCAAATAAGTCCGTGCTTTATAACGGTTGTGTGCAAGAAGAGAGAGCGAATATGCGCAAGAACAGGATATACATCGCCATCGATCTAAAGAGCTTCTATGCCTCCGTGGAGTGCGTCGAGCGGGGGCTGGACCCGCTCACGACAAATCTCGTCGTGGCGGATGAAAGCCGCACGGAAAAGACGATCTGCCTCGCCGTGTCGCCTGCGCTCAAAGCATACGGGATCCCGGGACGGCCTCGGCTGTTCGAGGTCGTGCAGAAGGTACAGGAGGTCAATGCCGACCGAAGGCGGAACGCGCCCGGCAGAAAGCTCACCGGAGAATCGTATCGGGATGCGGAGCTCAAGGCCGATCCCTCGCTGGCGGTCTCTTACATCACCGCCGTGCCGCGGATGGCGTATTACATGGAATACAGCACGCGGGTGCACGCCGTGTATTTGAAATATGTCGCCGCGGAGGACATCCACGTCTACTCCATCGACGAGGTGTTCATCGACGCCACGGAGTACCTCGGTTTGTACAAGCTCTCCGCGCATGACTTTGCGATCAAGATCATCCGGGACGTTCTCGGGACGACCGGCATCACGGCGACGGCGGGGATCGGGACGAACCTGTACCTCGCAAAGATCGCAATGGACATAGTGGCGAAGCACATCCCGGCGGACAGGGACGGCGTGCGGATCGCGGAGCTGGACGAGATGTCCTACCGCGAGCAGCTCTGGACGCACCGCCCGCTGACGGATTTCTGGCGTGTCGGTAAGGGATACGCGAAGAAGCTGGAAGAATGCGGCATGTACACGATGGGAGATGTGGCCCGGTGCTCGGTCGGAAAGCCGGGAGAGTATTTCAACGAAGATCTGCTGTACAAGCTGTTCGGCGTGAACGCGGAGTTGCTCATTGACCACGCTTGGGGCTGGGAGCCCTGCACGATCGCGCAGATCAAGGCGTACCGGCCGGAAACGAACAGCATCGTGTCCGGGCAGGTGCTGCAAAGCCCGTACAGCTTCGAAAAGGCACGGCTCGTGGTGCATGAAATGACCGATCTGCTGGCGCTGGATCTCGTGGACAAGGGGCTCGTCACGGATCAGCTGGTGCTGACGGTCGGCTATGACGTCGAGAACCTCACGAACCCGGAGATCGCCGGTGCATACCACGGCGAGGTCACGACGGACCGGTACGGCCGGAAGATCCCAAAACACGCGCACGGGACGATCCATTTCCAGCAGACTTCATCCGCACGGAAGATGTGCGAGGCGGCGCTCACACTCTACGACCGCATCATGAATCCGAAACTGCTGGTGCGGCGCATCTCGCTCGCCGCGTGCCGCTTGATCCGGGAAAGCGAGGCGCAGAAGAGCGGAGACGTGCCGGAGCAGCTCGACCTCTTCACAGATTACGCACGAGCCGAGCGTGAACAGGCCGAAGAAAAGGAAGCGCTGGCAAAGGAGCGGAAGATTCAGGAGGCCGTGCTCGGCATCAAGAAAAAATACGGGAAGAACGCCGTGCTCAAGGGCATGAACCTCGAGGAAGGCGCAACCGCCGCCGAGCGGAACAAACAGATCGGCGGGCATAGAGAGTAACGGAGGCCAATATGAAACACTTTCTGATTGTCGTAGATATGCAGCGGGACTTCGTGGACGGTGCGCTGGGAACGGCGGAGGCCGTCGCCATTGTTCCCAAAGTGGTGGAGAAGATCTCCCGCTTTGACGGGGACGTCTTTGCCACCTTTGATACGCACGGACCGCAGTATCTGGAGACGGCAGAGGGGAGAAAGCTGCCGGTAAAGCACTGCATCAAGGGGACGGCGGGCTGGAACCTCAATCCAGATGTGGAGAATGCGCTGCAGGTGAAAGGGTATACCCCGGTCGAGAAATATACTTTCGGCTCGGTGGATTTGCCCCGGCTCCTTCTGGAAAAGGCGAACGGCGAATCGTTTGCGGTGGAGCTCGTCGGGCTGTGCACGGACATTTGCGTCGTGAGCAACGCCCTGCTGCTGAGAGCGCACTTCCCGGAGGCAGAGATCTCCGTGGACGCTTCCTGCTGTGCCGGCGTGACACCGGAAGCACACGAGGCGGCGATCCGGACGATGCAGTCCTGCCAGATCGAGATCACCGGGAGGCAGGCATGACGGAGAAAAAGCCCGGCGCGTATGACGATATCATTCACCTCCCGCACCATCAGTCCACAAAGCATCCGCACATGAGCGCAATGGACCGGGCGGCGCAGTTCAGCCCATTTGCGGCGCTCAGCGGGCACGGGGATGCAATCTCGGAAACGGAGCGTCTGACCGACGACGCTGCGGAGCTTTCGGAGGATGTTCTTGAGGATCTGAACCGGCAGCTCGGACGGATACGGATCAGCCTGCATGAGCAGCCGGAAATCACGGTGGCGTATTTCGTGCCGGACGAAAAGAAACAGGGCGGGCGATATGAGGCGAAGACCGGCCGTGTGAAAAAGATCGACGATTATGAAAGACGGATGGTGTTCACGGACGGACTAAGCATAGAATTGGATCGTGTTGTTGCCATAGAGATGGGAGGGGAATAATCGAGTCTGTAGCACGAAGATATTATGATTCTAGTAAACCGCTGTGGAAGTGAAGAGCGGTCGTAGTGGCGATATGAAAAAAGGGGGGAACTCGGCATGGAAATCAGTGTGACACTTCGGGCGGACAGCGAGGGATATATTACCTTGGAATGCTCATTTTGCGTCTCGGATTTTAAGGTGCGTAGCGGAGAGTTTAAGAACAATAGGGGAATCATTCACGATCTCTGCTGCCCGTATTGCGGCATGATAAAAGCGAAAAACACGTTTTGACCCCGGAAGTGATGGTGCAGCTCAAGCAAATCGCAGTGAATTATACGATCCACGAAATCAACAAATCCCGAAACGGACAGACCTCAACGGAGGAGCCCACAACAGAGCAGCCGGAGCCCATAGTGATTCAGTCGGAAGACCGGCCGCTGCAAAAAGTGGAAATCAGCGAATTACAGGGTAAAGAAATAACCGAAACAAAATATATCTGTCCATGCTGTGGACGCAGCATGAAAGTGCTGTATTCTGCTGACGTGGAAATGGACTACTACTGCCCGTATTGTGCCGAAGCACTGGCTGAGAAGCATCGGACGGGAAACGGCTTGAACCCCTGACAAGAAGTACGGGCTGGCTGTATAATGAGCACAGATCGCCATCGAAGACAAATAATACGGCGGATCGACATTCGTATCGAGGACGTGGTTTTATGAGCGATACTGTATTAACAATAGAACAAATTACAGCTTTGGTAAAACCGCTGGCCGACAAGTATAAGGTGCAGCATGTAAATGTCAATGAATACTTAGGCCATGTGCTAGCGAAAATGAGAGCCAGTTGTGCTGGCGAACACTTGAGCCAA
>CANQIG010000086.1 GCA_947623765.1 uncultured Clostridia bacterium
AGCCAGAACGAGGGCCTGCAGAAGGCCGTCGAGATGCTCAAGTCCGTCATCACCTTCGAGCCGAAGATGACCGAGCTCCGCTGGGTGTGATCTCCTGAAAATGCAAAAGCTCCCCTTCGGGGGAGCTTTTTTGCTGCCGCGCACGCGGGCGCGGATGGGTTTCGTTTCGCCAGAATTAGCAGTCTACTATTTAGAGTGCTAATTTTAACAAAATATTCATGAAAGTGCCACACAAAAATCAAAATTCCCGGGTAAACTATACTTCAGAAACAGGGAAACGGGCGGCAGCGCCGCGGAGCACACGGTTCCGACCGCCGCCTGCAAAATCAAAGCCCTGCAATTTGGGAGGTATTCTATATGTTTGAAATGAGACCCTATCGCAATCACCGCGACCTCGCGGGCATGAACCCGTTCAAGGAGATGGAGGCCATGGAGCGCCGGTTCTTCCGCGATCCGTTCAGCTTCTTCGGGACCGACAGCTTCGCCGCCTTCCGCACGGACGTCACCGACGAGGGCGACCACTATGCGCTCGAGGCCGATCTGCCGGGCTTCCGCAAGGAGGACATCCAGCTCGAGCTCTCCGGCGACACGCTCACGGTGAACGCCGAGCGCCATTCCAGCCGCGAGGAAAAGAACGACGAGAAGAAGTACGTCCACACCGAGCGCACCTTCGGCCAGTACAGCCGGAGCTTCGACGTCTCCGGCGTCGACACGGAGCACATCAAGGCGAAGTACGAGAACGGCGTGCTTCAGCTGACCCTGCCGAAAAAGCAGAGCGCGCTGCCGGAATCCCGCCACCTTGAGATCGAATAAAGCAGACAGAAGCGCCGCCGCCCGGGAAACCGGGCGGCGGCGCGGTTTTTTCTGGGAAGACCGACAATCCGCGAGGAGTTTGGAAAGGGCGGATTGCAGCGGGGTGCACGGCGGGGAGCGTTTCCCAAAGTGCGGAGAAAGGTGCGCGACGGACGCGTGGCGTGGAGTTTAGCGCGGGAGGCCGAGGTCCGAGAGAATTTGGGAAAGGGCGGATTTGAGTGGGGTGTGCGCGACGGAGGGCCTTGCCCGAAGTGTAGGAGAAAGGTGCGCGCCGGACGCGCGGCGTGGGGTTATCGTGAAAAGCCAAGGTCCGCGAGAATTTGAGAAAGGGCGAATTCGAGTGGGGTGTGCGCGGCGGAGGTCACTTCTCCGAAGTGCGGGAGAAAGTGCGCGCTGGACGCGCGTCAAAGAGCGTTTCCCAAAGTGCGGGAGGAAGGTACGCGCCGGACACGCGGCGCTGGGGTTATCGTGAAAAGCCAAGGTCCGCGAGGATGCGGGAAAGAACAGATTCGAGCAAGGTGCGCGGCGGAGAGGGTTTCCCGAAGCGCGGGAGAAAGGTGCGCCGGACGCGCAGCGCGAAGTTTAGCGCGGGAGGCCGAGGTCTGCGAGGATTTGGGAAAGGGCGGATTTCAGTGTGGTGTTTTCGTCAAAGAGGGTTTCCTTAAACTGCGGGAGGAGGTCGCGGTCCCGCCACCAGCGGCGCATCTCGTCCTCGCCGAAGCTGGCGCGGTTCGGCTTCGTCGCGTGGCGGCGAAGCGTCTCCTCAAACGGGAGATCGTAATAGTACGCAAAGATCTCCTTCCCGAAGGTCTCCGCGCACGCGTCGAAGAGCGGCGCGTAGTCCTTCGCGGGGAGAATTCCCTCGAGCACCGTCACCGCGCTGTGCGCCGCGCCGTACCGCACGAGTTCGATCATCAGCGGCAGCGACTTTTCGACGCCCTCCCGGCCGTACACGTGCAGCATCTGCATCCGCACCGTGTCATGCGAGATGCGCATCGTATTCGGGCCGATCTTCTCCTGCAGGAGCGTCGCGAGCGTCGTCTTGCCGCTGCCGGAATTGCCCCGCAGCACGATCAGTTTTGCCATGCTTTCCACTCCCGGAAGATTTTCTCCGCCTCGAGGGCGTTCCGGCGGATCTCCTCCCGGAGCGCGTCGAGGCTCTCGAACCTGCGCTCGGGCCTGAGGAACCGCAGGAGATGCAGCCGCAGCGTTTTGCCGTAGAGGTCGCCGGAAAACTCCGGCAGCCACGTCTCGGCGAGGGGCGCGTCGGAGCCGACGGTCGGCTTCACGCCGACATTCGTCACGCCGCAGTACGATGCGCCGTCGAGCTCGGCGACGGCGGCGTACACGCCGAAGCGCGGCAGGACGAAGCCCTCCGGGAAGCGCTGGTTCGCGGTGGGCGTGCCCATCGTCCGGCCGATGCGGTTCCCGTGCACGACCGGCAGCGCGAAGCCGAACGGCCGCCCGAGCATCGCGGCGGCCTCTTCCACGCCGCCGCGCTCGACCGCGTCGCGGATGCGCGTCGCGGAGACCGGCGCGCCGGAATATTCCACGGTCGGCGCGACGGTGAGCCCTTCGCCGAACGCTGCCCGGAGCGTCTCCACGTTCCCGGCGGCGCACTTCCCGAAGCGGAAATCCGCGCCGCAGCAGACCCGCGCTGCGCCGAGGTCTTCCCGGAGCATCCGGAGGAACGATTCCGGCTCCATCTCGGCGACCTCCCGGAACGCCGGGAGGAACACGGTCTCGACGCCCCAGCGCGCGAAGATCGCGAGCCGGTCGTCCTCAGTCAAAAGGTCGCGGCGCTTCGCCCCGAACCAGACGGCGGGATCGTCCCGGAACGTGAAGACCGCCGGGGAGAGCCCCGGCGTTTTCGCCGCCTCGATCACCTTCCGGTGTCCGAGGTGCAGCCCGTCAAACGCGCCGAGCGCCACGGAAAGTCCCGCGGCGCATTCTTTTTTCCATTCTCTCAGTTCCCGAACGACTTTCATCCGTTCTCCTTTGCAAACGACCGCACGTAGCGGAGCTCGTCCTCTTCGCGCCGGGCGAGGCCCAAAAACCGGCCTTCCCGGCACACTTGGCAGAGCTCCCCGTTCTGCGGGGTGCGGTCCGTCCGGCACCGCACGAGCGCGAGCGCACCGCCGTTTCTGTATCTTTTTTCCTGTGCCTCGCTGACAGACGCGCGCGGCAGGGAAGCAAACAGCGATCCCACCGGCCGCACGAATGGCGAAAGATCCCCCGCCTCGCGGAGCGTTTCGAGCGGGACGGCCTCGGCGATCCCGAAGCCCGCCGCTTCCACGCGCCGGAGCGCGGTCATCGTGCCGCAGCTGCCCGCCGCCGCCGCGACGTCCTCGATCAGCGTGCGGATGTATGTCCCTTTGGAACAGCGGACGCGCAGCCCGCCGGTTTTTTCTTTTTCGTTGTACTCCAAAAGCGTGAGTTCGAACACGGTGACGGGCCTTGCCTCGCGCGCCACCTCGACGCCCTGCCGCGCGAGCTTGTACAGCCGCGCGCCGTTCACCGAGACGGCGGACATCATCGGCGGGACCTGCAGGATCTCCCCGCGAAACCGCCCGAGCGCTGCGGAGAGTGCCGCTTCCGTCACGGGCGCGCCGCTCGTCTCGACGACCTTGCCGGTCGCGTCGCCGGTGTCGCGCCGCTCGCCGAGCCGAAACCGCGCCTCATACGTCTTGCCGCTTTCCGGCAGCAGCGGCGCGGCCTTCGTCGCGCGCCCGAGCAGCACTGGCAGCACGCCGGTCGCCATCGGGTCGAGCGTGCCGGTATGCCCGACGTGCTTCTCCCGCGCCAGCCCGCGCACCACGGCGCAGACGTCAAACGAGGTGAATCCCTCCGGCTTATCTACGATCACGATCCCGTCCATCTTCTACCCTTCCCCACTTTTCTTTCAAGAAAAGTCGACTTACTTTTCTTGAAAGAAAAGTAAGCAAAAGCGGCCAAAGGCCGTTTCGTCGCGTTGGTCGTTCGCTCCGCGAACTTCGTTAGTGTTTCCGGCAAGCTTTGCTCACGCGCCATTGTCCTGTTTCATATGGTGAAATTGCTTCCGTTCCCTGCAAGCCAGCGTAGGGCAAACGAAACGGGCCCTGCCGCCGGTGGAGCGCCGCGCCCCAGCCTTCTCCCATGCTCCCGGTCGAGACACGTCGAAGTTTTTCGGGCGCCTTTTTTCAAAAAGGCGCGACCTTACCAGCCGGCTTCGTCGACGAAGTTGTAAAACGCCTTTTCAGCGCCGGCGTCTTCGGGGCGGACGGTGCCGACGGTCTCGGTGTAGACGGTAAACTCGTCCTCGCCATCGAGGCCGAAAAGCGCGTCGCAGAGATCCTGGTCGTACGCGCCGATGCCGCAGGTCCCGAGGCCCGCGGCGGTCGCGGCGAGGTAGAGGTTCTCGCCGACGTGGCCGAGGTCGATCAGGGACATATGGTGGGAAAACACGCCGTACCGCCATTCCGTCCGGTACGGGACGAACGACCAGTAGAAGATCACGCCGGACTTTACCGCCCAGCGCTGCCCCTCCATCGTCGCGTCCATGACGTTTTCCAAGTCCTCGACCGGCCCGAGGAATTCCACGGCGTGCTCCATCGGGAGATAGTGGTACTTCCCGGGCTGCAGGCCCTCCACGTTCTTCACGAGGAGGTACGTCTCGAACGGGTGCCGCGCGCCGCCGCACGGGACGGTGCGGAGCGTCGCGTACTTGCGGCCACGGATGCCCTTCACGCCCTGCGTCGCCCAGAGCAGGAACGAGAGCTGCGTCAAAATGATCTGCTCCTCGGTGTACACGCGCGAGGAGACGCGCCGCGTGAGGAGCTCGAAAAGGTTTTCGTGCAGTCCGAGTGCGGAGAAATCCTTCGGCAGCGATGTGACCGTGCCGCCCATCGGGGCCTTGACGAGCGGCGGCTGTGGCAGCATTTTCTGCTGGTCGGTGCGGTAGTCCTCCGGGTCCGGGTGCGAAGTGTTTTTCAAATAGAGGCGGCTCTCTCTTCCCGCCGCCTCCAGCTGTTCCTTTGTCCATTCCATGGGTCTCACCCCTTCTGTATTTCCCGCTCAGCGCGCGCCGAGCGCTTCCCCGCACGCGGCGAGCAGCCGGGCCTTGACCTCCTCGAGCGTCCCGTGGAGCGTACACCCGGCGGCGAATCTATGCCCGCCGCCGCCGAACGTCCGCGCGATCGGCACGGCGTCCACGGGTTCGGCGGTGCGCAGGGAGACTTTGTATTCTCCCGCCCCGCGCTCGCGGAGCGTCACGCCGCAGACGACGCCCTCGACCTGCCTCGCCAGCGCGGAAACGCCGTCGAGGTCGCTCTCGGTCGCGCCGGTCTCGGCGATCAGCGATCCCGGCAGGCTGACGACGGCGCATTTGCCGTCGAAATAGAATTCCATGCCGCGATAGACCGCGCTCTCGAGCCGGATCTGCGTGCGGGTCTTCGTGTCAAAGAGCGCCGTGTTGATCTTCGACGCGTGCGCGCCGCGCTCGAGGAGCATGGCGGCGATGCGGTGCGTCTCCGGCGTGACGGAGGGGTACTTGAAACAGCCCGTATCCGTCGCGATGCCGGTGTAGAGCGCGTCGGCGATGCGCGGCGTGATCTCCACGCCCATCGCTTCGATCAGCCGCGTCACCATCATGCAGCACGCGGCGGCCTCCTCCACCCAGCGGCACGCGGCGAACGGCCGGTGCGAGCCGAAGTGGTGGTCGATGGCGAGCTCGGCCTGTTCGCCGAGGGGTTCCAGACTCCCGAGCAGCGCCTTGTCCGCGACGTCGACCGTGACGATGTGCGCGGGGACGAACGCGTCGAGCCGCAGCTCCCGGAACAGGTAGAAGAACTTCTCCGGGATCGGGTCGGCGCAGCGGAACATCGCGCGCTTGCCCATGGAGAGCAGCGCGTCGACGAGCGCCGCGGCGCTCCCGAGCGTGTCGCCGTCCGGCGAGCGGTGCGAGAGGACGAGGACGTCGTCCCATTCCCGCAGCATCTTTGCGGCTTCGTTTACCGTCCCCTCACGCATCGTCCTCGTCTCCTTCTTCTCCGCCGTCCGGCTCCTCGGGCGGGATGTCGAGCGAACCGAGCAGCGAATTGATGTGCGCGCTGTATTCGATGGAATCCGTCGCCTTGAAGATCAGCTCCGGCACGTGGCGCAGCCGCAGCCGCCCGCCGAGCTCCCGGCGCAGGAACCCGGAGGCGTTCCGCAGCCCCGTGACCGCGTTCTTCGCCGTCTCCATGCCCTCCATCGCGCTGATGTACACCGTGCAGTAGGAGAGATCGTTCGTGACCTCCACCCGCACGACGCTGATCAAATGCCCGCTGACGCGCGGGTCCTTCATTTCACGGAGGAGCGCCGAGATCTCCCGGCGGATGTCCTCCGTCGTCCTTCCCAATTTATGACTAGGCATTTCTTCCTCCTTCCACTTTTCTTTCAAGAAAAGTAAGCAAAAGAACTTTTACGTCGCGTTGGTCGTTCGCTTCGCGAACTTCGCCGGTGGTTTTAGCGGGCTTGGCCCCCGCGCCGGAGGCAAAGCCTCTTTCGCCGCGCCATTCGTTCGCTGCGCGAACTTCGTTAGTGTTTCCGGCGAGCTTTGCTCCCGCGCCGGATGTGCTGTGCGGGAAAGGGGTGTTCTCCGGCTTCCCGTTGGCTTCCGTAGGGCAACGGCAAAAGTTTCGCCCGCCTTTTCAAAGGCGGTAGGGTTCCAAGGGGCAAAGCCCCTTGGGCGCGGCTCGCAAGCCGCGAAACCTTTATACTCCAAAAGCGCAGGAGGGTAGCCGTAATCGTCCCCTGCGGGGACGATTACGCGAAGGGAACCCTCGCCGGGGGTTCCCTTTCGGGCGTCAAAGACGCCCGACGAAAGCCAACTCATTACACTGCGCTTACCCAAGAAAACGAAAGCCGCTTTTCTCGCGCCGTAGGCGAGGCCCACGATGGAGCGCTGCGCCTGAAACTTCCCCACGCCCCCGGTCGAGACACGTCGAAGTCTTTCGCGCGCCTTTCTTCAGAAAGGCGCGACCTTCGCCCCTTGGCGCGACCTTCAAAGAGGGAGAGGGGGCAGAGCCCCCTCGGATCAATCCCTGTATTCTTCCATCTCGTAGGCTTCGAGCTGGTCACCGATCTTGATGTCGCTGAACTTTTCGAGCGTGATGCCGCAGTCGTAGCCGTCGGCGACCTCGCGCACATCGTCCTTGAAGCGGCGGAGCGAGGCGATCTTGTCGTCGGCGACGATGATGCCGTCGCGCACGAGGCGCACCTGCGCGCCGCGCACGACCTTGCCGGAGGTGACGTGCCCGCCGATGACGGTGCCGACGTTCGAGATCTTGTAGACCTCGCGGCACTCGGCGCGCCCGAGGAACACCTCGCGGTACTTCGGCGCGAGCATACCCTTCATGGCGGCCTCGATCTCCTCGATGCAGTCGTAGATCACGCGGTAGAGGCGCATATCCACGCCGTCGCGCTTCGCGTTCTCCTCGGCGACGGCGTCCGGGCGGACGTTGAACCCGACGATGATCGCGTTCGACGCGTTCGCCAGCATGACGTCGCTCTCGTTGACCGCGCCGACCGCGCCGTGGATGACGTTGACGCGGACCTCCTCGTTCGAGAGCTTCTCGAGCGACTGGCGCACGGCCTCGACGGAACCCTGCACGTCGGCCTTGACGATGATCTTGAGCTCCTTCATCTCGCCGGCGGCCATCTGCTCGAACAGGTTGTCGAGCGTGACCTTCGTCTGCGCGTTGAATCGCTCCTCCTTCTGCTCGCTGAGGCGCTGGGCGACGAGCTCGCGCGCGAGGCGTTCATCGGAGACGGCGTTCAGGATGTCGCCGCCGATCGGCACGTCGTCGAGGCCGGTGATCTCCACCGGCACGGACGGCCC
>CANQIG010000087.1 GCA_947623765.1 uncultured Clostridia bacterium
GCCTTCTGGATGAAGAACGTCGCCGGACGCGCGTGCAGGCCTACCTGATTCTGCACCATGACTTCCTTAACACACATGCAAATTCACTCTCCTGTTACCTCAGACCACGTTGTATTTTGGGGGATGTAAGAGCCGTATATTTGTCGACCCTGTTCACTATTATATCAGATTTCCCCATACCGTCAAGCGATTCCCTGCAATTTCGGCTACATGCCCTTTTGCCCCCATTTTCGAGCGGCAGGACTTTGTGCATTTCGCACGACGCTGTGAAAACATTTCGGTACACATTTTCAGGCTCCGGCCCCGTTTTCGACGGATTTCGCCGCGCTCTCCCTCAAAATGCGCCGATCCTCGTCCGTGAGCTGCGCCCGCGCGAACAGGTCCGGGCGGACATTTTCCGTCAGCCGGAGCGACTGTTCCCGCCGCCAGAGACGCACGCGTTCGTGGTCCCCGGAGAGCAGCGCCTCGGGCGCCTCCCGCCCGCGCCAGACGGCCGGCCGCGTGTACTGCGGGTACTCGAGCAGGCCGCCGTAGTGGCTCTCCTCCTCGAAGCACGCGTCTTCGGAGAGGACCCCCGGCAGCATCCGCGCGACGGCGTCCACGAGGATCACCGCAGGCAGCTCGCCGCCCGTGAGGACGAAGTCCCCGATAGAGATCTCCTCCGCGCCGTATTCGTCGAGCACGCGCTGGTCGACGCCCTCGTAATGCCCGCAGAGCACCAGCAGGCGCTCGTTCTGCGCGAGCGACTTCACCTTCTCCTGGTCGAGCACGCGCCCGCGCGGGGACATATACACGATATGCGGCAGCGCGCCGCGCTGTTCGGCGACCGCGTCGATGCACCGCGCGATGGGCTCCGCCATCAGCAGCATCCCCTTGCCGCCGCCGAAGACCGTGTCGTCCACGCGGCTGTGGCTGCCCTCGCCGAATTCGCGCAGCTGGCGGCAGCAGATCTGCACATAGCCGCGCTTTCTCGCGCGCCCCACGATGCTCTCGGAGAGCATCCGCTCGCAGAGCTCAGGGAACAGCGTGATGATGTCGATCGTCACCGGATCGCCTCCGCTTCGTCAAAAATGCCGGGGATCGGCCGCACGCGCAGCTCTCCCCCGTCGACGTCGGTCTTCGCGATCATCTCGTCCACCGCCGGGAAAAAATACTCCTTCTCCCCGTTTCGGATGCGGTACACGCTGTTCGCGCCCGTCTCGAAGACCTCCGCGATCTCCCCGTAGACCTCGCCCGTCGCGTCGTCCACGACGGAGAGCCCGAGCAGGTCCTCGATGAAATAGCGGCCCTTCGGGAGATGCACGTCCGCGCGGTCCAGATACAAAATCTTTCCCCGGTAGAGGTCCCCCTTCGTCGCGGAGTCGCAGCCGCGGAGCGTCACGAGCAGCAGCGACTTGTGTACCCGCGAGGAGACGAGTCCCGCGTCCGTTTTTCCGCCGTCAAAGTAGAGGTGCTTCACCCGGTGGAGAAATTCCGCCGAATCGCACCACGGCTCCACGCGCAGCTCGCCGCGCACGCCGTGCGTCCCGACGATCCGCCCGGCTTCCAGAAACTGCTTTTTCATCCGGTCTTCCCTTTCCGTTTCATCCGTTCCAAAAGAAATACTTTGTATGACAACGTAATAAATCCGCTCGCCGCAGCTCGACGCTCTCAATCCGCCTCAACCTGTGAGGCTGCCTCGCCGCGATCTTGCCGCCTACGAACGTTCCTTGGCCTTCGCCTCAATGCCCTTTCATAAGCAAAAAGGCGCAGCCCGCCGCTAAGCACGGCCATATGCAAAAAGACGGCGGGAAGCGCCGTCTTTTCTCTGCTTCGGCAGCGTCCCGTGCGGGGGAAGCCCGCCGGGCGCTCAGTCGATCTCGACGATGATCTTGTCGTTCGTGCGGGAGGCCGCCGCGCGCATGACGACGCGGATGGCCTTCGCGATGCGGCCCTGCTTGCCGATAACGCGGCCCATGTCCGACTCCGCCACATGGAGATGGTACACGAGGGTCCCGTCTTCACGCGGCTCGTCCGCGGTCACGGAGACGGCGGACGGGTCCTCCACGAGGCCTTCGGCGATGATCTTCAGTAGTTCCTGCATGGTCGTATTCCTTTCTTGTGCTTACACGCGGCCCCGTTCAGATGACCCCGTGCTTCTTGAAGAGCGCCTTGACGGTGTCCGTCGGCTGCGCGCCCTTTTCGATCCACGCCTTCGCCTTTTCGGGGTCGACGCGCACGACGCTCGGCTCCTCCATCGGATCGTAATACCCGATCTCCTCGATGAAGCGGCCGTCGCGCGGATAACGCGAGTCCGCGACAACGATGCGGTAGAACGGCGCTTTCTTTGCGCCCATCCTGCGAAGTCTGATCTTAACCATGTTTGCATTCCTCCAGAATCATATGAATTCTATGGTTGTTCTGTATGAGAGACCGCCTCCTCGGCGGTATCGCACCGATTGATTTTGCATCGCGCTGTATGACAGCGTCTTACGCCCGGAAATTCCCTTCCCGGCGTTACATCCCCGGGAAGCCTCCCATGCCGCCGAGGTCCCCGAAGCCGTTCGGCCCGCCCATGCGGGCGAGCATCTTTCGGCCCTTCTTGCCGCCGAACTGCTTCATCATCTTCTGCATCTGCCTCAGCTGATTGCACAGCCGGTTCACATCCTCGACCTTCACGCCCGCGCCCGCCGCGATGCGCCGCTTCCGCGACGCCTGCAGCAGATCGGGCTTCGCGCGCTCCTCGGGCGTCATCGAGAGGATGATCGCCGCCGTCCGGTCCATGATCCGGTCGTCGATGTCCATCTCGTCGAGCTTCGCGCTGTTCACGCCCGGCAGCTTCGAGAGGATGCCCTTGAGCGGGCCCATCTTCTTGACCTGCGTGAACTGCTCGAGCAGGTCGTTGAAGTCCATCTTGTTCTGCATCATCCGCTCGGCGGTCCGCTCCGCGGCCTTCTGGTCCAGCCGCTGCTCCGCCTCCTCGATGAGCGTCAGCACGTCGCCCATGCCGAGGATGCGGCTCGCCATGCGGTCCGGGTGGAAGACCTCGAGGTCCCCGAGCTTTTCTCCGGTGCCCGCGAACTTGATCGGCTTGCCGGTCACGGCGCGCACGGAGAGCGCCGCGCCGCCGCGCGTGTCGCCGTCGAGCTTCGTGAGGATCACGCCGGTGATGTCGAGCTGCTCGTCGAACGTCTTCGCGACGTTCACGGCCTCCTGGCCGGTCATCGCGTCGACGACGAGCAGGATGTCCGTCGGGTGGACGGCGGCCTTGATGTTTTTGAGCTCGTCCATCAGCGCCTCGTCGATCTGCAGACGGCCCGCCGTGTCGAGGATCACGTAGTCGTGCCCGTAATCCCGCGCGTGGCGCACCGCCGCTTCCGCGATCTTCACCGGGTCTTCGTTCCCCATCTCGAAGACGGGCGCCCCGGCCTGTTCGCCGACGACCTGCAGCTGCTTGATGGCCGCCGGGCGGTACACGTCCCCCGCGACGAGCAGCGGGCGGCTCCCGCGGCCGATCAGCATCTTCGCGAGCTTCGCGGCGTGGGTCGTCTTGCCCGCGCCCTGCAGGCCGCACATCATGACGATGGCCGGCGGGCGCGCCGGGGAGTTCAGCCGCTCCTGCGCGCCGCCCATGAGGGCGGTCATCTCCTCGTTGACGATCTTGATGACCATCTGCGCCGGGGTGAGGCTCTCCATCACGTCCTCGCCGATCGCGCGCTCGGTGACGCGGTTCGTGAAGTCCTTTGCGACCTTATAGTTGACGTCGGCCTCGAGCAGCGCGAGGCGCACCTCGCGCATGGCCTCCTTCACATCGGATTCGGTGAGCTTTCCCTTGCTCCGCAGGCGCTTGAACGCCCCGGAGAGCTTCTCGGAAAGGCCTTCAAAAGCCAACGGTCATTCCTCCTCTTCCACCAGCGCCTCGGCGTACTCCAAAATGGCCTTGACGTTCTCCCGGATGACCGGGTTGCCGCCGGTCCTGGCGTTCTCTTCTTCGATGCGGACCGCGCGGTCGCAGATCGCGGTCAGCGACTCCCGCACGGCGTAAAACCGCGCCACAAGGCCCAGCCGCTCCTCCATCTCGACGAGCTGCTGCTCCGCGCGCTTCACCGTGTCGCGCACGCCCTGCCGCGTGATGCCCTTCTCCTCAGCGATCTCCGCGAGGGAAAGGTCTTCGTTGTAATAGCTCTCCACCACCTCGCGCTGCTTCGGGGTGAGCATATCGCCGTAAAAGTCCAGGAGAAACGTGATGTGCAGGTCCTTTGCCAACGGGCATCTCCGCCTTTCCCGATCTTCAAAATCAAGTTTCGCATCTCGCTGTAAAGTTTATTTCTTTACAGCGCGTCTATTCTACCATACCCCGCCCGATTTGTCAACAGGGGAAAAGAAAAAACTTCGCTGCGCCTCCCCTGCTCGAAAAGCCGCGACCCGCGTTTGTGGAAAACGCACAAAAAAATCAAAAAAAATAAACAGCTTGCCGGTTGACGACCCGCTCCCCGCGTGCTAGAATAAAGATACACCAAAAAACAAATGTATTCCACTGTACGGTAAGGAGGTTCCCGATCATGAAAAAAACCGTGTTTTCCCTGCTCTCGATGGTGCTCGTTCTTCTGCTCCTCGTCTCCTGCGGCAAGACGGCGGTGGAGCTCGCGGCCCCCGATGAGACGCCCGCGCCCACCGAATCCCCGGTACCCTCCGAACTCCCCGAAGACCTCGTGAGGGACCTCCAGAAACTGAACGGCTTGGAGCTGCCGGATGCCGGCACCGAGGGCGGCGGCGACAGACCGCTGATCGCAGTCACCGGCACATACATTAGAAAGTACGACCGCAACGTCATGCATCTTTGGGAGGAGACCTACGGCGATGAGATCCCCTTCGATTTCACGTTCGGGCCGAAAGGAGACGCGGAATTTGACGCGTGGTCCAAGAGCATCAAGGTCGGGATCATGTCGGGCAAGGGCCCGGACGCGTTCGTCCTCGCGTGCGGGGACTCCAAGCTGGACACGTCGCGCTACCCGTTCCCGGATCTCGAGCGCGCGAAGCGGCAGGGTTTGTTCTTCCCGCTGGACGACCTGATCGCCGGAAGCGAATACTATCGCCCCGAGGACCATGTGCAGGCCGTGATGGACGCCGGGAAGCTGGACGGCGTGCAGCTCGTGATGCCGCTGACCTATCTCGTCCCCGCGCTGATGGCGGATGAGGAGTGGGTGACCGAGGAGGAGATCACCGCGGTGGAGACGTTCGACGATCTGCTGTACAGCGAAAACCCCTATCTCGCCTTCCAAATGCAGTATAGCTCCTACGGTTATGTGTTCTGCGACATGATGCCCGACGCGGTCGACTACGACGCGGAGACCGTGCGGCTGGACGCCGAGACGCTCGCCGCGCAGCTCAAGGAAATGCACGAGCTGGCGAAGGCGACGAGCGATTATGAGAATCCGGAGTTCCCGTTCAGCAACAATGAGATAAAACGCCTTTCATATGAAGTCGGGCGCGGGTATCTTGACGCGGAATTGTGGGCGCGCCAGATGGGCGTAAAAACCTTTGACGCGGAATTGGCCGGGTATAAATTCAACCCGGCCCCGCAGATGCGGCTCGTCCCCATCCCCGATGAAAACGGCGATCTCTCCGCGCTGATCACCTCGTTCTGCGCGATCAACGCGAACACGGCGTTCTCCGAGGAATGTTGGAAGCTGCTGGAGCTGTTGTATTCCGACGAGGCGCAGGACGGCTGGATCAGATATGAAGACGGCATCATTGAGCGGGCGTTCGATGTCGCCGCGCCGCAGGGCGATCTGTTCGACGCGATGGGCGGTATGCCCACCGGGGTCCGCTCGCACATCTATCAGGCGTTCCCCGAGGAGCTTGGGAAGATCACCCGCGCCCGGTTCCCGGGCTATCTCGACAACGCCTACGCCCCGATTTTTTGGGATGAGCTGTCTTTCAGTCAGGAGTACACCGACGAGGATTACCTCAAAATTGCGGAGGACATGATCCGCGAGATCAAGCTGGACCTCGCGGAATAACAGTAGACCCAAAACGCGCAGAGCCGCGCGGCGGACCCCGAAAGGTCCCCGCGCGGCTCTTTTTTCTTTCCCGGCTCAATACGCGCCGTCGACCGTCTCCGCGTAGTACGGCGACCGTTCATACGTCTCGAGGTCGACCATCACGTCGACCGCCGTCATGCCGCCCTCGGCGAAGTACACCGTGCCGACGGCGCAGAGGTGGCCGTCGCCGTTCAGCACCGGCGCGGCATAGTCGATGTTTTCCTCGGAGAGCGTGTCCGCGAGCGCCGCCGCGTAGCTTTCGCGCGGCCCGGCGGTCTCCGGCGCGGTGTAGAGCGCCGCGCCGCACCGATCCCAGAACGCGGAGCACAGCGCCTCCCGCGCCCGCTCCCGGAAGCCCGCGTCGGTCTCCCCCGCCGCGCCGAGCACCTCCGCCGGGGTGAGCGCCTCCCCCGTCGAGACCGAAAAGTTCGCCGGTTCCAGCACGTCCATCCCCTCGTCGCCCCGCGTCCGGATCCAGACGGAGAGCACGTCGCCGTTCACCGCCCAGTCATACGAGATCTCGGTGTAGATCGGGTAGCCGACCTCCTCCTCGAGAAACGGGTACTGCGTCCCCTCGAGCAGCTCCGTGTAGTACCGCTCATACACGTCCGCATTCCATGAGCGCGCCGTGTCGCTCTCGAGGTCCAGCTTCGGGATCGCATAGGAGCACTCGACCTTGTCCTTCCACGTAAACTCGTCCCGGTACGCGTCGGAAACGGACGGCGCGGGCGCTTCGGTCGGGGCGGCCGTCCGCGCGGGATTTTTGGGCGCTGCTGCGCGGGACGGCGCGGAGAAAAGCTCCGCGCAGCCCGCAAAGAGCGCCGCGAGCAGCACCGCGCCTGCGAGCGCGCCGAAGCGCTTCAAAAAACGTTCGTGTTTCATCAGCGCACCTGATCGGCGCGGTAAAACAGATTCGCCGCCGTGCCGTCCGCGTTTCTGCCTTCGGCGGTCTGCGCGCGCGAGGCGAAGATCTCCACGCCGCGCGCCGCGCCCATCGGCAGCGGGACGCGGTCGTCCCGCCCCGCTAGGATCTCCCCGCACTGCGCGATGCCTTCGGCGACGATCTCCTTCCCGCCGTAGTTGTGCGGGTGCGAATAGAGCACGGTCTCCGTCTTTTCCACATACGGCAGCAGCGCCTCGAGCGCCGCCCGGTATTCCGAGACCGAACCGCTCCCGAGGAAGAAGAACGTCGCGGAGTTCAGCCCGTCGCCGAGCAGCAGTGCCCGGTCCGGGAGCAGGTACGCCGCGAGCATCCCGTCGGTGTGCCCGGGCAGCGCCACGGCCTCCGCCGACGCCCCGCCGAGGTCGAACACCTTCCCGGGAAGAAGGTCGTGCGTCTCGCCCGTGTACCCCGGCTGGAACGCGCCACGCTCCACGGTCTCGCCCGGTTCGAGGTTCCCGAGAGTGTACTCGTACCGCGCCTCCACGCTGTCGTTCTCGAGCATCGCGCGGTCGGCGGGGTGGAGCCAGATGTCGGAAAAGCCGATCAGCCCGCCCGCGTGGTCGAGATGCCCGTGGGTCAGGAACACCGTGACGGGCAGGTCCGTCAGCGTTTTCACAAACGCCGCGAGATCCCCGCAGCCGAGCCCGGTGTCGATGAGCAGCGCGCGCTC
>CANQIG010000088.1 GCA_947623765.1 uncultured Clostridia bacterium
TCGCGCAGGCGTTCCCCGAGGCGATGAACGCGTGGCTCAAGATCAAAAAGGGCGGCGGGGACTTCAAGGTCCTCTACGGCGTGGAGAGCTATTTCGTCAACGACCTCATCCCCGCCGTGACCGGGGAACGCGACGCTTCGCTCGACACCGAATACATCTGCTTTGACCTCGAGACGACGGGGCTCTCCGCCGCCGTGGACCGCATCACGGAGATCGGCGCGGTCCGCGTGCGGAACGGCGCGCTCGCCGACCGGTTCAACAGCTTCGTCGACCCGGAGCGGCCGATCCCGCAAAAGATCACGGAGCTGACCGGCATCACCGACGCGATGGTGCAGGACGCCCCGAAGGAGGCCGACGCGCTGCGCTCGTTTTTCAAGTTCTGCGGTGACGCGCCGGTGTTCGTCGCGCACAACGCGAACTTCGATATCTCGTTCCTCAAGGCCGCCGCCGCGCGGTGCGGCATGGAATTCGACCCGGTCTATATCGACACGGTGGTCATGAGCCGCGCGCTGCTGCCGGACATCCGCAACGCGAAGCTCGACACCGTCGCGAAATATTTGAAGCTGCCCGCGTTCAACCACCACAGGGCCTCGGACGACGCGGCGGTGCTCGCCGAGATCTTCCTCATCCTCCTGCAGCGGCTGAAGGACGACCGGGGCGCATCGTGCCTCGCGGACGTGAACACGGCGCTCGCGGGCGGCGACCCGAAAAAGCTGCCTACATACCACCAGATCATCCTTGTGAAGAACCTCACGGGGCTCAAAAACCTCTATAAGCTGATCTCGTTCGCGCATCTCGACTACTTTGCGCGGCGGCCGAGAACGCCGAAGAGCGTTCTCAACAGGTATCGCGAAGGGCTGATCCTCGGCTCCGCGTGCGAGGCGGGCGAGCTGTTCCGCGCGGTCGTGCAGGGCGAGCCGTGGGAGCGGCTCAAGGAGATCGCCGATTACTACGATTACCTCGAGATTCAGCCGCTCGGCAACAATATGTTCATGGTGCGCGAGGGGAAATGCGACGAGGAACAGCTGCGCGAGTACAACCGGACGGTCGTGAAGCTCGGCGAGGAGCTCGGGAAACCCGTCGTCGCGACGGGCGATGTGCACTTCCTTGACCCGAAGGATGCCGCCGGCCGCGCGATCCTGATGGCCGGGCAGGGCTTTGCCGACGCCGACACGCAGGCGCCGCTCTACTTCAAGACGACCGATGAGATGCTGCGGGAGTTCGCGTATCTCGGGAAGGAAAAGGCGTATGAGGTCGTCGTGACGAACCCGAACCGCATCGCCGACATGGTCGAGGAGATCCGGCCGATCCCGGAGGGCGTGTTCCCGCCGTTCATCGACGGCGCGGAAAAGGAGCTCAACGAGATCACCTGGGCGCGGACGAAGGAGCGCTACGGCGATCCCCTGCCGGAGATCGTCGAAAAGCGGCTGCGCCGCGAGCTCGATTCCATTAACAAGCACGGGTTCTCCGTGCTCTACATGACCGCGCAGAAGCTCGTCGCGGACAGCGAAGCGCACGGCTATCTCGTCGGCTCGCGGGGGTCGGTCGGGTCGTCGTTCGTCGCGACGATGTCCGGCATCTCGGAGGTGAACCCGCTCGAGCCGCACTACATCTGCCCGCACTGCAAATACAGCGAATTCATCACGGACGGCTCCTACGATTCCGGCTTCGACCTGCCGCCGAAGGACTGCCCGCGCTGCGGCACGCCGCTCGAGCGCGACGGCCACACGATCCCGTTCGAGACGTTCCTCGGCTTTGACGGTGACAAGACGCCGGATATCGACCTCAACTTTTCCGGCGAGTACCAGAGCGGCGCGCACCGCTACACCGAGACGCTGTTCGGCCGGGAGAACGTTTTCAAGGCCGGGACCATCACGACCATCGCGGACAAGACTGCGTTCGGCTATGTCAAAAAATACGCGGAGGAGCGCGGGCGGACGTACTCCAAGGCCGAGGAAAAACGGCTCTCCATCGCCTGCACCGGCATCCGGCGCTCGACGGGCCAGCACCCGGGCGGCATGGTCGTCGTGCCGAAGGGCATGGAGATCTACGATTTCTGCCCCGTGCAGCACCCGGCGAACGACCAGAACTCCGACAACATCACGACGCACTTCGACTTCCATTCGATCCACGACACGATCTGCAAGCTCGACGAGCTCGGGCACGACGTTCCGACGATCTACCGCTACCTCGAGGATTACACCGGCATCCCGGTGATGAAGGTCTCGATGAGCGACCCCGAGGTGATGTCGCTGTTCACGTCCACCGAGGCGCTCGGCGTCACGCCGGAGGACATCGGCTCGCTGACCGGCACGTTCTCGCTGCCGGAATGCGGCACGTCGTTCGTGCGGCAGATGCTGATCGACTCGAAGCCGCAGCGCTTCTCCGACCTACTCCAGATCTCCGGCCTCTCCCACGGCACAGACGTCTGGCTCGGCAACGCGCAGGACCTCATCAAAAACGGCACCTGCACGATCTCGAACGTCATTGGGACGAGAGACAGCATCATGACGTACCTGCTCTTAAAGGGTCTCGAACCGAAAATGGCGTTCAAGATCATGGAGATCACGCGGAAGGGCAACGCGAGAAAGCTCCTGACGCAGGAGCACATCGCCGCGATGAAGGAGCACGGCGTGCCGGATTGGTACATCGAATCGTGCTACAAGATCAAGTATATGTTCCCGAAGGCGCACGCGACGGCGTACATGATCTCGACGCTGCGGCTCGGCTGGTACAAGGTACACCGCCCGGTGGAGTATTACGCCGCGTACTTTACGGTGCGCAGCGAGGATTTCGACGGCCTGACCGTCTCGGAGGGAAGGCCGGCGGTGCTCCGGAAGATGCGCGACATCGAGACGAAGCAGAAGGAGCGGACCGCAACCGCGAAGGAGGAGTCCGAGTACGCGACGCTGCAGATCATCAACGAGATGCTCGCGCGCGGCATCGAGGTGCTCCCGGTAGACCTGAAAAAGTCCCACGCGAAGAAATTCCTTGTGGAACAAGGTAGGATCCGGCTGCCGTTTTGCTCGCTTTCAGGCGTCGGTGAGAGCGCTGCGGCGAGTCTCTATGAGGCGTGCCAGACCGGAGATTTCATCTCCGTGGACGAGCTGCAGGCGCGGGCCAAGGTGACGACCGCCGTCATCGACACGCTCAAGAGCGCCGGTGCGCTCGGGGACCTGCCGGACAGCTCGCAGGTCTCGCTGTTCTGAAAATAACGACCGCCCTTTCCTGGGTCCGGGAAAGGGCGGTGCGGTCGTCGCTTGCGGAAGGGATAAAGCGCGGATGGGCCGCATCAGCGGCGGTCCTCCACGGCGACGATCTCGCCGACGAACATCCAGTGCGTCTGCCAGTCACCGTTTTTGTCCGGCGGGTAGACGGCGGGGCTCGCCCTGTAGTAGTCGTGGATCTCCTCGGCGAGGTCTTCCTTCACGAATTCGTGCTGGTAGAGCTTCTTGCAGAGGAAGACGAGGTTCGCCTCTTTGTAGGCGACGCTGTCTCCCATCGCGACGGGCGTGAGCCCGGCTGCGGCCTCCTTGTCGCCGTCGCGGCCCGAGTGGGAGCCCATGTAGCCGAGCGCTTTCCGGTATTCCTGCGGGAAAAAGCTGACCGCGAAGGTCGGGTTCTCTTTCAGAAACCCGCAGGTGTACCGCGAGGGATAGACGTAGACCGTGACGATCGGCCCGACGCTGCCGTCGCGCGACCAGATGTTGCCGAGGCTCCCCCAGCCGACGGTGCATCCGTTGTGGCGCTTCATATCGCCCGCCGTCACGAGCGCGAGCTGATGGCTGAAAAGGTCGAATACTTTGAATTCCTGCTTTGTGAGATCGAGCATGACTCTGCCTCCATTCTCGTTTTGCCGACGGCCAGGCCGCATTTTCGGCCCTTGGCCGTTCGGCGGTCGTTCCGGCCCCGGCTGCGCGGGGCGCGGCTCTCCCTACAGTATACTGCTTTTTTGTGAACAAATCTGCTTTGTCGGCTGCGGAGATCAGGGCAATTACAGGTTCTGTCGGTGAGGATGGAAGGATTTTCGCCGTGAGCTTTAAGCGGAGAGAGAAAAACTGGCGTGGTTGCCGTTCCGGGAGGCAGACGGGCAAAAGGGAAATGTCTTGTAGGGGGCGAGGATGTGAGTGAACTGTTCAACGTGGCTTTAGAGGCGTCTCGGCGGCTGTGGCGTTAAAAAGCGTTCGCCGGAAGCATTGAGCGGAGCGAGAAAAATTTGGTTGTTTTCCGTTCCAAAGGGCTAATGGGCAAACGAAAATGCCCGCTTATGGGCGAGGCGAGGATGCAAGTGGACCGCGAAATGCGTCTCTGAATGTGTGGCGGCGGCTGGGCCGGTGGGAGAACTTCCGATGCAAGTGCCGAGTGGAGAGAGAAAAAACTGCGTGGTTGCCGTTCCGGGAGGCTTACCGGCAAAAGAGAAAAGCTCTGTATGGGCGGGATGAGGTGAGGATGCAAGTAGACCGCGAAATGCGTCTTTGAATGTGGGTCGGCGGCTGGGCCGGTGGGAAAACTTTCGATGCAAGCGTCGAGCGGGAAAGAAAAAACTGCGTGGTTGCAGTTCCAGAGGGATTACGGGCAAAAGGAAATGCTCGTCTGTGGTGACGGTGTGAGGATGCAAGTGAACCGCTAAATGCGCCTTTGAATGTGTGGCGGCGGCTAGGCCGGTGGAAAAACTTCTATGCAAGTGCAGAGTGGGACGAGAAAAGTTTGGTTGATTTCCGTTCCAAAGGGCTAACGGGCAAACGGGCAAACGGAAATTCCCGCATATGGGTGAGGCGAGGATGCAAGTGGACCGCGAAATGCCTCTTTGAATGTGGGACGGCGGCTGTGGTGTTAAAAAGTGTTCTCCGGAAGCGGTGAGCGGAGCGAGAAAACTTTGCTTATTTGCAATCTGGAAAGGCTTACGGGCAAAAAGGAAAATGCCTAGTATTGGGGGCGGGAATGTGAGGAGGAAAACCGTGTACGAGGCTTTATAGGCGTGGCGGCGGCTAGAATGCAAGAAAAGCATTTGCCGCAGGCGCTGCGTGAGGTTAGAAAGCAAATACGCATGGCTGCCATTCTAAAAGGCTGGCTGGTAAAGGAAAACGTCCCTACATGGTGAAGGAGTGAGGGGTGCGGGCGGCAAACATTCAACGTGGCTTTAGTGGCGTATCGGGAACAGGCTGTTTCGGGGTGAGGACAAAGCTCCGGCTTCGCGAGTGGTTTGACTTTGGGCGCGTGCGGCGGGTAAGGCCGGCAAAAATGGGGTTGACACGCGCGGGAAAGTCTGGTATGATAGATTGCAACGATTTACTAAGGTAAAGGATAAAAGAACGCATGAAGAATTACAGCAGAAGCACGCCGGAGGGCGTACGGGACATCCTCTTTGAGGAATGTCTGCGCCGCAGGGACGTGAGCGGACGGCTCGCCGGGGTGTTCCGGTCGCGGGGGTACAACGAGGTGATCACCCCGGGGATCGAGTATTACGACGTATTTGCCGCCGGGGACGCCGCCATCCCGCAGGAGGAGATGTACAAGGCGACGGACAGCCACGGGCGGCTCATCGTGCTGCGGCCCGACCTCACGCCGCCCATCGCGCGGCTCGCCGCCGTCCGGCTCGCGGACGCGGAACGGCCGCTTCGGCTCTACTACGACCAGACGGTCTACCGCAGCCGCCGCGCGCTTTCCGGCAGGAACGACGAGACCGCGCAGGCGGGGATCGAGCTGCTCGGCGCGGGCGGCCTGCGCGCGGATCTCGAGGTGATCTGCTGCGCGGTGGACGCGCTCGCGTCGTGTACGAAGCGGTTCCGGCTGGAGATCGGCGACGCGCGGCTGTTCCGCGCGCTTGCGGAAAAGCTCCCCGTCTCGCAGGAGGAGCGGGAAAACATCCGGCAGATGATCGAATCGAAGGATTACGCGGCGCTCGGCGACGCGCTCGGCGCGCTGCCGCAGACCGACTGGACGCGGGCCCTCGCGGCGCTGCCGAGGCTTTTCGGCGGGGCGGAGGTCTTTGCGGAGGCGGAGCGCTGCTTCGCCGCGGACCCGGCGCTTTCCGCGACGCTCGGGGAGCTGCGGTCGCTCTATGAATCGCTCTCCTGGTTGGGGCTCGGGGACCGGCTGATGGCGGATCTCGGGCTCGTGCAGCGGAACGACTACTACACCGGCGTGGCGTTCAGCGCCTATGTGGAGGGCCACGGGGACGCGGTCCTCATGGGCGGCAGGTACGACGACCTGCTCGCGCGCTTCGGCCAGCCGATGCCCGCCATCGGGTTCGCGGCGGACGTGGATGCGCTCGCGAAGACCGTCCCGGCGCTGGAGCCGACGGTCCCGGAGGTGCTGGTCCACGGCGCGGCGGGCTACGAGCTGCTTGCGCAGCGGATGGTCCGGCGGCTGACCCGGGAGGGCAGGACCGTCGAGAGCTCGGTCTTTGGGACCGAGGAGGAGGCGCGGCGGTACGCCGCGCGGCGGGGGATCCCCGAAGTGATCGTCGTGGACGGGAAAGCGGAGGTGGCCGAATGAGACCGCTGCGGCTCGCCCTGACAAAGGGAAGACTGGAACAGAACACACTGCGGCTGCTGGAAAACGCGGGCTTCGACTGCACGGCGCTGCGGGAAAAGGGAAGGCGGCTCGTGCTGCCCGTCGGGGACACGCTGGAGGTCGTTTTGACGAAGGCGGCGGACGCGGTGACGTATGTGGAGCACGGCGTCTGTGACCTCGGGGTCGTGGGAAAGGATACGATCCTCGAGAGCGACGGGCATTTCTATGAAATATTGGATCTCGGGTTCGGGCGCTGCCGCTTCGCGCTGGCGGTGCCGAACGGCGCGGATTTCTTCTCCGGCTACGCGGAGAAGACCGTCGCGACGAAGTACCCGAACGTGACGCGGCGGTATTTCGACGGGAAGGGCATGGACGTGCGGATCGTGAAGATCGAGGGCTCCGTGGAGCTCGCGCCGCTGCTCGGGCTCTCGGACGGGATCGTCGACCTCGTGGAGACGGGGGAGACGCTCCGGGAGAACGGGCTTTGCCCCATCGAGGACGTGGCGGAGATCTCCGCGCGGCTGATCGTCAACACCGCGAGCCTGAAGCTGCGGAAGAAAGAGATCGAAGCGTTTGCAAAACGGCTGGAGGAAGCCGGGAAAATACAGGAGGGCAAAAAATGATACAGATCGTGAAAGGGGACCGGGCTGCGCGGGAAGCGTGCCTGAAGGCGATCGCGGCGCGCGGCGCGGAGAACAACCGGAACGCCGAGGAGACCGTCGCGGAGATCCTGAAAAACGTGCGGGAGCGCGGCGACGCGGCGGTGCGGGAATACACCGAAAGATTCGACGGCGCGGCTCCCGAAGCGCTGGAGCTGCCGAATGAAGCGCTCGACGCGGCGGAACGCGAATGCGACCCCGCGCTGCTCGACGTGATGCGGCGGGCGGCGGCGAATATCCGGGCGTTCCACGAGCGGCAGAAGCAGCAGAGCCGGATCGACCCCGCGCCGAACGGGACGCTGATGGGACAGCGCGTGCGCGCACTGAAACGCGTCGGCGTTTACGTGCCGGGCGGCACGGCCCCGCTCTCGTCTTCCGTTTTGATGAACGTGCTGCCGGCGAAGATCGCGGGCGTCGGGGA
>CANQIG010000089.1 GCA_947623765.1 uncultured Clostridia bacterium
GATCGGTTTGCAAAAGGCGGGCGCCCTTTCAGGAAAGCCCGCGCGAGAGCTGGAAGATGTAGAATTTCAGGTAGTAGGATTCGGCGGCGTTCCAGAGAATGGGGTGGTCCGGCGACTGCGTGCGGAACTCCACCTGCCTCAGCCGCACATGGGCGGCGCGCGCGGCCTCCGCGACCGTTTTCGCGAAGAGCTCCGGCGTCATGAAATGGGAGCAGGAGCAGGTCGCGAGGAACCCGCCGTCTTTGACGAGCCGCATCCCGCGCAGATTGATCTCCCGGTACCCCTTCGCCGCGTTTTTGACCGAATCCCGCGATTTCGTGAACGCGGGCGGGTCGAGGATCACCACGTCGAACCGCCGCCCCTCCTGTGCGAGCGTGGGGAGTAGGTCGAAGACGTCGGCGGCGAGGAATTCCGCGCGGTCAGAAAAGCCGTTCAGCGCGGCGTTCTCCTTCGCCTGCGCGACGGCGAGCTCCGAGGCGTCCACGCCGAGGACGCGCTTTGCGCCGCCGCGCGCCGCGTTCAGCGCGAAGGAGCCGGTGTGCGTGAAGCAGTCGAGCACGTCCGCGCCCGCGCAGAGGCGGCCCACCGCCGCCCGGTTGTATTTCTGGTCGAGGAAAAACCCGGTCTTCTGCCCGTTTTCCACATCGACGAGGTACCGCACGCCGTTCTCGGTGATCGGGACCTTCGTCTCGAACGGCGCGGAGAGGAACCCCTTCTTCCGCTCCATGCCCTCCTTGAGGCGCTCCTTCGCGTCGCTGCGCTCATAGATGCCGCGCACCGAAACGCCGTCTTTTTCGAGCGTTTCGACGAGCAGCGCGAGGATGCGGTCCTTCATGCGGTCGATGCCGAGCGCGAGCGATTCCACGACCAGCACGTCGCCGAACTTGTCCACGGTGAGCCCCGGGAGAAAGTCCGCCTCGCCGAACAGCAGGCGGCACGCGGAGGTGTCGACGACCTTCTTCCGGTACTCCCACGCCGCCTCCACGCGGCGGCGCAGCAGCGCGTCGTCGACGGCCTCGTCCGGGTCGCGCGTCATCATGCGGATGCGGATCTTCGAGGCGTTGTTGATGAACCCCCGCCCGAGCGGATAACCGTTCCAGTCGCAAAGGCGCAGCACCGCACCGTTTTCATACGCCCCCTCGATGCGGTCGAGCTCGTTGTCGTAGATCCAAAGGCCGCCGGCTTTGAACTGCCGTCCCTCTCCCTTTTTGAGATACGCCGTCGCTTCAGCCATGTGTCCTATCCTTTCGCACCGCCCGGAAGATCCGGGCCTTTTTGCCGTTCACGAGAATATCCGCCGCCGCTTCCACGGCAAAGTCCGCGTTCTCCGAAAGGAGCGCGGCGAACTCCTCCTTTTTCGCCGTGAGGACGCAGAGCACGCCCATCGGCTTTAAAATACGCGCCGCTTCCGAAAGAAAATCCCGGTAGAGCCCGAGCAGGTCCCCCTCCTCCCGGAACAGTCCCCAGGGCGGGTCGGTGACAAGAAAGTCCACCGCGCCGTCCGGGATGTGAGAGAGATGCCGCGCGTCCGTCGGAACGGGAAACGCCGGCGGCGAGAAGACCGGCTGCGCGCGCAGCCACTCCGCGAGCGCAGGGTCTTTGTCCGAGATGAACACCGCTTTCGGCGAGAACGCTTCGAGCGCCGCGCGCGGCAGCGCGCCGTGCCCCGCGAAGGGGTCGCAAAAGACCGCGTTCTCCCTCATGCCCGCAAAGCGCAGCGCGAGATGGGCGAGCTCCGGGCGGAGCTCCCCCTTTTCCGGGACGCGCACGTCCTCCTTCGGGAGCAGGAACCCGAAGAAGCCGCCGCCCTCCCGGCGGATCACGAACCAAAATTCAAAGTTTGGCAGCGAGCGGTCCGGGACAAGCCCCGTCCCCCGCGCGATCGCCCGCTCCGCCTCCTGCGCGATGTTCCCCGGGACGGCGGCGAACCGGTTCTCCCTCGACCACCGCACGCGGAACGTCCCCGTTCGCTTCCCGATCTCCGAAAAGCGGCAGGCTTTCGCCTGCGACGCCATTTTCGGGAACGTCGCGCCGCCGGGGAACCGCCGCAGCACATGGAACACGCTGTGGAAGATCGGCAGCCGCGCGGGGTCCGCCTCCTCCTTTGCACGGAAAAACAGCAGACCGCTCTCGGCGCGCTCCACCGACGCGCCCGGCAAAAGCGCGGGCAGCGCCGCCCGCGCGTCGCGCTCGAATCCGGCGGGGAACGTCCCCGCAAAAAGCGCGCTCATCGGACGCTGTTTCGGTAGATGCCGACGAATTCCTTCATGTGTTCGATGGGCATCTCCTTTCCGGTCCAGAGCTTGAACGACGCCGCCCCTTGGAAAAGCATCATCGGCAGGCCGTTCATCGTGCGGCAGCCCGCCTCGCGCGCCATGCGCAGGAATTCCGTCTCGGCGGGGGAATAGATCGCGTCCGTCACGACGAGCCCGGGCCGGAAGAACGAAGCATCCGGCACGACGGACTGCCCCTCCATCGGCTTCATGCCGACGCGCGTCGCCTGCGCGAGCACAGCGGAGGTCTCGATCTCCTTTTTCAGCAGCGCCTTGTCGTCGAGGTCGAAGAGCGCGGCGCGGCAGTTCGTCCTGGAATTGATCTTCTCGACAGTCGCCGCGCCGTTCGCGTAGAATTCATCGCGGATGTTGAAGATGCTGATCTCCTTCGCGCCGTCGAGCGCGAGCTGGATCGCGATGGCCGTGCCCGCGCCGCCCGCGCCGAGCACCGTGTATTTCTTCCCCTCGACGGTGAGCCCGAAGTCGCGCAGCGATTCCGTGTAGCCGGTCCCGTCCGTGATGTGGCCGGTGAGGAAGCCGTCCTTGTTGACGATGGTGTTGACCGAGCCGCAGAGCTCGGCGGCGGGCGAGAGCGCGTCGAGGTACTGCCCGACGGCGCGCTTGTTCGGCATGGAGACGTTCGCGCCGACGAGCTTCATCGCGCGAAACCCCCGGATCGCGTCCTCAAGGTCCTCGAGCCCGACCTCAAAGCAGAGGTAGACGAGATCGAGCCCGACCTTCTCGAACGCCTCGTTGTGCATGGCGGGCGAGCCGGAATGCCGGATCGGCGTCGCAAACAGCCCGACGAGCTCGGTGTGCCCGGTGATGTTCAAAGCCATGGAAAAACCATCCCTTCGCTGCATTTCGTATCTTTCATTTTCTATTATACGCCCTATTCCGCGCCGTGGCAAGCGTCCCCGGCGGGGCTTTTCAGCGCCTCGCTGAGTCTTTCCGGCACGGAGCGCGGCCCGCGCACGGCGAAAACGCCGTGGCGCTTCAGGACCTCGAACGTAAAGCGTCCCCGGTCGTACTCCTCCAGCTTCTCGATCCGCATGCGCTTTGTCATGCGGACGTTTTCGTCCGCGTACCGGTGCGGGATGTCGACCTCGACCGCGCGGCAGCGGTACAGGATCGCGGAGACCGGCGCCGCGACGTAGAGATACACCGTGTCCCCGACGCGCACCGCGCTGCTCTGCTTCCAGTCGATCACCCGGTTCTCCCGGAACGCCGCCTCGATGTCGTAATACTTCGGGTTCGCCGGGACGAGCCACTCGCGCGGGCCCTTCGCGCGCTTCCCCTTCGGCGCGGTGAGCGCAAAGCTGATGTCGAGCAGCTCCTTCACCGTTTCGTCCGGGACCGTCCCGTCGAGCAGCACGCTGATCCACTCGTAGTGGTTCATGTGGTAGGCGGGAAAGATCCCCGCCTCGCGCCGCAGCGACCCCGAGAGCAGCGGGTCGCACTTGAGGTTCAGCACGTCCGCCTCGCCCGCCCTCGAGAGCCCGAACTTCGCGTACGGCACGCGCATCACGAGGCCGTACCACTTCCGGTTCTCCGCGTGCCGCAGCACGGGCGTGTCGCTCTCCCCGCGAAACGGGTAGTCCGGCTCCGTGCCGTACGCCGCCTTCACATGGGCAAACAGCGCTTCCTTCGTCATGCAGACACCCTGCCTTTCTCCCTCAGCAAACTAATGGTTATTATACCACGCCCTTCGAAAAAAAGCAAACGGACCGCGCCCGGCGTTTTTGCGCACGGAGCGGGCTGTTTGCGCAAAGCCGATTGCCAAACCGCGCCGCGCGCGGTATAATTTATGTGTATGCGAAAAATTTCCGCCGGAGCGTTGCTCCGGGAAAGGAGACTCTCAAAAATGAAACAGATCCGACTTTGGAAACGGTGCCTCCTGCTGACGCTCGCGGCAGCGCTGCTCCTCCTCGGCGCAGTGCCCGCGTTCGCGGCGGAGACGGAGGGGACGACCCCCGCCGAGACCGTCGTCCTCTACACGACGAACGACATCCACGGCGTCGTCGCGAACGTCGCGCCGAAGAACGGCACCGGCGGCGTGATCGGCCTCGCACAGGCGGCGGCGATCCGCGCCTCTACGGAGAACGCGCTCCTCGTCGACGCGGGCGACGCCACGCAGGGCGCGTCCTTCGCGACGGTCACGAAGGGCGCGGACGTGATCCGCCTGATGAACGAGGCGGGCTACGCCGCGATGGCCGCCGGGAACCACGAGTTCGACTACGGCACGGACGTCCTGCGCGAAAACGAAGCGCTCGCAGAATTCCCGATCCTCTCCGCGAACGTCAAAAAGGACGGCGAACCGCTGCTCAAGCCCTACACGGTCGTCACAGCCGGCGGGCGGCGGATCGCGCTCATCGGCGTCACGACGTCCTCCACCGCGACCTCCACGAATCCCGCGCAGCTCGCGGGCGTGACGTTTGAGGACGAGATCGCCGCCGCCGAGCAGACGGTCCTTGCCGTGCAGGCGAGCGAAAAGCCCGACGCGATCGTCCTGCTCTGCCACCTCGGCGACAACGCCGCCGCGACGAAATGGACGAGCGCCGCCCTGCTCGACGGCCTCTCGGACGCGGCGCGCAGCGCCGTCACCGCCGTCGTCGACGGGCACAGCCACACCGAGGAGAACACGACCGGCGCGGGCGGCGTCCCGATCGTCCAGACCGGCACGCAGTTCGGAAAGCTCGGCAAAGTCACGCTGACCTTCGGAACCGACGAAACGGGCGCGGCTTCGGTCAAAGCGGAGGGCGCGCTCCTCAGCTACGATGACGCGATGAACTTCCCCCTCACCGAGGCCGGCGAGACCGCGAAAGCGTCGGTCGAGCAGCTCCTCGCCGAGATCAGCGCCGAGCAGCAAACGGTCCTCGGGGAAACGCTCTGTGAAAACGACCTGACGCTCTGGGGCGGGTACGTCTACTATGACTACGTCGAGTCGCGCATCGTCGAGACGGCATACGGCGACTTCGTGACCGACGCGTTCCTCAACAGCCTCAAAGCCTTCGCCGCGGAGAACGACCCGCTCGGGCTGCCGCTCGTCGCCGTGGAGAACGGCGGCGGCATCGGCTCGACGCTCGACGCGGGCACGGTGACGCGCGGCGACGTGCTGAACGCGTTCAACCACGGGAACATGGTCGAAGTGATCGAGATCACCCCGGCGCAGCTCTACGCGGCGCTCGAGGGCGGGTTAGTCACGACCGGGCAGGACGAAACAACGGGCTTGCTCCTGCGCGAGCGTGTCAGCGGCAGCTTCCTGCAGGCTTCGGGCTTCACCTATGCGTATGACCCGGCGGGCGCGCCCGGCGCGCACGTGACGCGCGTCACGCTGGCCGACGGCACGGCGCTCTCCCGCACCGACGAGACCACCCATCTGCTCCTCGCGACGAACAACTACGTCGCGACGTTCGCCGGGTTCTCGGGCGCGGTAAAGCGCGGCGAGCTCGGCGGCGAGGACCTGATCGTCGAGGAATACATTCTGAACCTGACCGCAAACGGCGCGAACCCGCTGCACTACGAAGCGCCGCTCGACCGCATCGTGATCGACAACGACCGCGCGCCCGAGACGTACAACGTTACGCTGCCGATCCTCGACGCCGCCACGCTTGCGGACGGCAAACCCGCTCCCGCGCCGGAGGGCCGCGTCGTGCACCTCTCCATCGACGGAGAGAGCAGCCTCCCGTATGTCACGGCAGCTGACGGCTCGATCACCGTCAGCCTGAGATCGGGCCCGCACACGCTGAAACTCGGGGAATCCGAAGACGGCACGCCGGTCTACGTCAACAACTACTCCGGCTCCGGCACCGTGACGACCGCGGCGGGGTATTACACGAACACCTTCACCGTCGCGGACGCTTCGACCCTCCCGGCCCCGACTCCCGCCCCGACGGCCACGCCCACGCCGACCCCGACCCCCACTCCCACTCCCACTGCGACCCCGGTCCCGACCGCGACCCCTGTCCCGACCGCGCCCGCTCTCACGACCGCAACGCCTGTCCCGACGCCGACTGCCATCCCTGCGCCGCAAACCGGCGACGAGCCGGGCGCCGCGCCCTTTGCGGCTGCGGTGTGCGTCCTTTCGGGCCTCCTCTGCACCGCTTTCGCGGCGTACGCGGCGAAGCGCAGAGGCCGCTGACCCTCCTTTCGGGGACAAAAAACAGGTTTTTTCGTGAAAATCAACAGTCTGCACAAAAAAGCCCTTGCGTTCCGAATTGTTGTGTGATAAAATACAAGATAAGGATCCTATCCCCGAAACGAAAGGAGTTCATCAAAGTATGGAAGTAACATTCCGTATGCAGCAAAGCGCCGTCGTCGCCCGCAAGGCCGCCGCGGAAGGCATCGTGCTGCTGAAAAACGACAAGACCCTGCCGCTGAAGGCGGGCACGAAGGTCGCCGTCTTCGGCGTGGGCCAGGTGCTGACCATCAAGGGCGGCACGGGCTCCGGCGAGGTCAACAACCTCAAGTCCGTCAACATCCTCGAGGGCCTCGAGAATGAAGCGAAGCTCACCGTCGACGCCGGGCTCGCCGCGCAGTACCGCGCGTGGGCAGAGGCGCATCCGCCGGTCAAGCCCGGCCTTTTCTCCGGTGACACGCAGAAGAACTACAACGACGAGCTGCCCGTCGACCAGATCGACGTCGCGGCCGTCGCCGGAAAGAACGACGCGGCCGTCGTGGTCGTCTCCCGCATCGCGGGCGAGGGTGCGGATATGCTCGCGAAGAAGGGCACCGTCATGCTCACCGACGACGAGACCGCCCTCATCGAGGCCGTCTCCGCCGCGTTCGGAAAGACCGTTCTGCTCCTCAACGTCCCGGGCTACATCGACGTCGCGGGCGTGATGCCGAAGGTCTCCGCCATGCTCTTCATCGGCCTGCCCGGTCAGGAGGGCGGCGGCGCGGTCGCCGATGTCCTCACCGGCACGGTACCGGTCAGCGGCAAGCTCACCGACACTTGGCCGCTCAGCTTCGCCGACGACCCGACCCACGAATATTATAGCAAGCTGATCCCGAACGGCAACAAGTCCCCGAGCCAGTTCACCCGCCAGCTCGAAGACCAGACCGACGCGCCGTACCACGACGACATCTATGTCGGCTACCGCTACTATGACACCTTCGGCAAGGACGTGCTGTTCCCGTTCGGCTTCGGCCTTTCCTACGGCCGCCCGGAGATCTCCGACGTGGACGTCTCCCGCGAGGCCGACGAGATCACCGTCACCGCGAAGGTCACGAACAAGTGCCCGAAGAACGCCGTGCGCGAAGTCGTGCAGGTGTATGTCTCCGCGCCGGACGGCAAG
>CANQIG010000090.1 GCA_947623765.1 uncultured Clostridia bacterium
GCGATGGTCGGCACCTCCGTCGCGCTCTCCATCTCCGACATCCCGTGGGACGGCCCGATCAGCGGCGTCTCCGTCGGGCTTGTCGAGGGCAAGTTCGTCATCAACCCGAACGAGGAGCAGCGCAAAGTTTCCGAGATGGCCGTCACCGTCGCCTCCACGAGCGACCGCATCGCGATGATCGAGGCGGGCGCGAACGAGGTCTCCGACGAGGATATGCTCGACGGCATCATGGCGGGGCATAAGGAGAACCAGAAGATCATCGAATTCATCAAGGGCATCCAGGCCGAGATCGGCAAGGAGAAGTTCTCGTACCCGTCGAACGAGCCGGACGAGGAGATGTTCGAGGCGGTCCGCGACTTTGCCGTCGAGGACATCAAGTTCGCGATGGACACGGACGATAAGACCGTCCGCGACGAGCGCCTCAAGCCCGTTTACGAGAAGGTCCACGCGCACTTCGACGAGATCTACCCGGATCAGGCGGCGAAGATCGACGAATGCCTCTATAAGACGCAGAAGTTCGTCGTGCGCCGCTGGCTGCTCGACGAGCAGAAGCGCGTCGACGGCCGGAAGATGGACGAGATCCGGCCGCTCGCGGCGGAGGTCGGCCTGCTGCCGCGCGCGCACGGCTCCGGTATGTTCACCCGCGGCCAGACGCAGGTGCTCACCGTGGCGACGCTCGGCTCCACGCGCGACAACCAGCTCCTCGACGGCATCGACAAGGAAGAGACGAAGCGCTACATCCACCACTACAACTTCCCGTCCTATTCCGTCGGCGAGACCCGCCCGGCCCGCAGCCCGGGCCGCCGCGAGATCGGCCACGGCGCGCTCGCGGAGCGCGCGCTGCTCCCGGTGATCCCCTCGCTCGAGGAGTTCCCGTACACGATCCGGCTCGTCTCCGAGGTGCTTTCCTCGAACGGCTCGACGTCGCAGGGTTCGGTCTGCGGCTCGACGCTCGCGCTGATGGACGCGGGCGTGCCGATCAAGGCGCCGGTCGCGGGCATCTCCTGCGGCCTCATCACCGAGGGCGACCGCTGGATGACGATGGTCGACATCCAAGGCGTGGAGGACTTCTTCGGCGACATGGACTTCAAGGTCGCCGGTACGAAGAAGGGCATCACCGCGATCCAGATGGACCTGAAGATCCACGGCCTCACGCCGGAGATCATCAAGGAAGCGTTTGAAAAGACCCACAAGGCCAGAAACTATATCCTCGACGAAGTCATGCTCCCGGTCATCGCGGAGCCGCGTCCGGAGCTCTCGAAGTACGCCCCGAAGATGCTCTCCACGGTCGTGCCGGTGGACAAGATCCGCGAGGTCATCGGCTCGGGCGGCAAGGTCATCCAGAAGATCTGCGCCGAGTGCGAGGTCACGATCGACATCGAGGACGACGGCAGTTGCTTCGTCTCCGGCATCGACATCGAGAAGTGCCGCCGCGCGATGGAGATCATCGAGACCATCGTCAACGACCCGGAGCCGGGCACGTATTACAGCGGCCGCGTGACGCGCATCATGGACTTCGGCGCGTTCGTGGAGATCGCCCCGGGCAAGGAAGGGCTCGTGCACATCTCGCACCTCGACATCCGCCGCACCGAGAACGTCACCGACGTTGTGAACGTGGGCGACATCATCAAGGTGAAGGTGCTCGAGATCGACGACAAGGGCCGCCTGAACCTCTCCCGCCGCGACGCGCTGATCGACCTCGACGGCGCCGTGCCGGAGAACACGCTCTCCGACAAGCCGCGCGGCGAACGCCGTGACCGCGGCCCGCGCCGCGACCGCGGGGACCGCAGGGACCGGCGCTGAGACCGGAAAAAGAAATACCTGTGAGACCCGGGAGGGCACGGCGAGCGCCGCGCCCTCCCGTTTTGTCGCGGGGAAGCGGGGGAGGAACCGGGAAGGAAGAAATAAATCGGCACACGCCGGAAGGAATGCGCGTTCGGAAAAAATTCGGCGGAGGCCGTGAGCGCCGCGACCGCAGGGACCGGCGCTGAGAGAAAAACAGCCAGCAGGAGAACGTCCTCCCGCTCCGAATGGAGCGGGAGGACGTTTGCGTTTGTCATTTCTGCGGTTCTATCTGTTCCAGAAGGCGGGCGATCGACTTTCTTCTCGCGTGGATCTGGTCCAGCCGGGTTTCGAGCTCGGCCTTCCTTTCCGCCGTCGACGTTTGCGCGCTGTCCAAGGCGGCGATCCCGGCCTCGTACTCCTTCTTCCGCCTTTTCAGCGCTGCCGCCCGCTGGAACTCCATGACGCCCAGCTTTTCGATCTCCCGGTCGATGCGGGCGACCCGCGCCTGAAGCTGCTCCTTTTCCTGCGCCTCGGGGGAAGTCTCCGCCGCGCTTTCCAGCGCCAGAAGCTCCGCCGTGAGGGCGGCCCCTTCCTCTTGGAGCTGGCTGTCCTCCGCGCGCAGTTGTGCGGGCTGCACCGAGGCCGCAGCCGCCGACTGCTTTTGCAGTTTCAGCATTTGCAGCATGATCTGCCGCGTGATGCGGTCGTTTCGCAGCTGTTCGGCGAGGGCGAAAGTGCGTATACTTCGGTCGACCGTCAGTCGGTATATCACCCATACGATTATCCCGCTGGCGACGCTGTGTGCAAAGGACAATATGAGGTCATGGGTGTCAATGTATAGTGCAATAAACGAGACTACGGTTCCAAGAGAAAAACCCCCGGTTAAAAGATGTGCTACCTTTTCAAGATATTTTCCATGCTTTTGGAGCCGTTCCTCCCACGGACCCGGTTGATCCAGTTCCTCCGCCTTCTTTTCAAGCGTGTCGAGGTCCATTTGATTCTCCTCTCGGTTTGCTGTAAAACGCAACTTTTCTTTCCATTATAGCAACGATTCATGACAAAATCAACCGGAAATTCGTGTTTTTGCGTGGTAAACTCCACGATTCATCGAATACACTGTTTGCAATTCGTCACATCGGGTATAATACATCCCGGTGAAGACTATGAAACTTCGTCTCAAGGAATTGCGCTTACAAAAGGGAATGACGCAGCGGGAACTCGCGGAGGCCCTCCATTTTTCCCGCTCTGCGTACAGTCTGTATGAAACCGGAAAACACGAGCTCGACTATGAAAATCTGTCCGTCGTCGCCGACTACTTCGGCGTGAATATGGATTACATCCTCGGGCGGACGGAGATCGACGCGCCGATCCCCTCCTTTTCGCGGGAGGAGATCGAGCTCATCGAAAAGTACCGCCGCCTCGACGTGCGGGGCCGCGCGACCGTGCGCGGGCTGACCGAGTTCGAGGCGCGCCTGCGCGAGCTGGAAGCGCGGGAGGAACCGGGAAAGAAGACGTAAAAAACTGCCCGCTCCGAGGGGAGCGGGCGGTTTTTCTATCTCTTAGGGGAAAGGGGATGGATTCAGGGTTTATGGGCCGGCTTGCGGCTCCGCTTTGCGAGAGGGGAGGGCTTCGCCTGCTTCTTTTCCAGCACGTGCGCGGAGAGCGGGCGGCCGCTGACGTCGCTCGCGAAATGGGACTCCGTGAGGAAGGGGTGGCTGCCGGGGGCGAGGTCGTCGTTCGTGAGGCCGCGCCGGTAGAGGCGGTTCGAGGTGCTGCGGCGGATCGTCATGTAGAGCACCGCCGCGATGGGCGTGCCGAGGATGATGCCCATGATCCCGAAGAGGCCGCTGAAGATCGTGATCGCCGTCATGACCCAGACCGCCGGCAGGCCGATCGTCGAGCCGACGACGCGCGGGTAGATCACGTTGCCCTCAAACTGCTGGAGGCAGATCAGGAAGACCACGAACCACACGGCGTCCATGGGGTCGACGAGGAGCAGCAGAAACGCCCCGATGCCGCAGCCGATGTACGCGCCGAGGATCGGGATCAGCGCGGTGAGCGTGATGATGCAGGAGATCAAGAGCGCGTAGTGGAAGCCGATGATCGACATCCCGATGAAACACAGGCACCCGAGGATGACGCACTCCGTGAGCTGGCCGCGCACGAAGGACGAGAAGACGCTGTTCGCCGTGATGCCGAGGTCCGCGACCGTCGCGACGACCTTTTTCGGCAGCGCGGCGTAGGCGATGCGTTTGGCGGAAAGGATGAGGCTCTCCTTCCCGGAGAGGAAGTACGCGGCGAAGATGACCGAGAGCACCAACGTGAAGATGCCGCTCGCGACGTTGACCGTCGCCGTGACGACGGACGAGATGAACTGTGTCGTCACCTCGGTCGCGCCGGAGAGGAACTCCGAGAGGTTGAAGCTCTGCAGGGACTGGAGGACCTTCGAGAGATCGAGGTCGAACTCCCGGGAGATGCCCTCGACCCATTTCGTCACCGCGTCGATGTAGACGGGCAGATTGACCCGCGCGGCCTCCGTCAGCGTATCCATGGACTTGAAGACCTCCGGCACGATGTAAAGCACGATCGCCGCGAGGATCAGCAGGATCACCGCGAAGGAGAGCACGACGCAGACCGGTCGCTTGACTTTGCTCCAGATCTTCCCGGGGTTTCGCGTCCAGCGGCCGAAGATCACGTCCTCGAAGAGCGTCAGGAAGACGTTCAGGATGTACGCGATGAAGAGGCCCACCAGAAACGGGTTGACCGCGTTCAAAATGACGGCGCCGACGTGCTGCAGGCTCTCGAACCGGAACAGCACGTAGATCAGCACCACGGTAAAAGCCGAGACGAGGATCGCCGGCTTGACAAAGCTCATTGCGAGCGCGCGGGTCTCCGCCTTCCGCGCGCCCTTTTCCTGCTCCTGCATTTTAGTTCCCCCTTCTGTCTTTCCCCTGTTCAAGTCCTCAGAACGTGAACGCCGCGCCGGTCTCCGCAGCCCGGTACGCGCCGTGCATGAGCTTCGTGAGCATCACGGCCTCGTCGACGCCGAACGGCGCGGTCGTGCCGTTCATGACCGCCGCGATCCACTGGCGGATCGGGAGCGGCTCCCTTTCGGGCAGGGGCAGATCGACCCATTTGCCGTCGGTCTCCTTCCCGCCCCAGCGGGCGGTGTCGCCGTGGACCATCAGCGCGCCGTCGGTGCCGCTGATCTCGAGCGTGTAGGGGTTCGCCTCGGAGACGAACCCGGTCTCCGAGACGCCGATCGCGCCGTCTGCAAATTCGATGACCGAGACGGCGTTGTCCTCCACGGCCTTGCCCGTCACGGACGTGAACGCAGAGACGACGCGCTTCGGTTCCCCGAGCAGCCAGAGGAGCGTGTACATCGGGTGCGCGCCGAGGTCCATCATCGCGCCGCCCCCGCACTGGGCTTTGTCGTAGAAATGCGGCGGGAGCCAGTTCGCGGACGCGCCGTTGTGGACGCTCCGCACGCGGGCGTACGTGACGCGCCCGAGCTTGCCCGAATCGAGCAGCGCCTTCGCGGCGCGGAGCGTCGGGAACGTGCGGTGCGGGTACGAAATGGTGAACGCCGCGCCGGAGGCTTTGATCGCCTCGGCGGCCTTCTCCGCGTCCTCCACGCTGATCGTCAGCACCTTTTCGGTGAAAATGTTCTTCTTTGCCTTCGCCGCCGCGAGGAGCAGCGCCGGGTGGTCGCAGGTGGCGGAGGTCAGCACCACGCTGTCGACGGTCTCATCGTCGAGGATCTTTTGGAGATCCGGTTCAAAGGGCAGGCCCATCCGCGCCGCGAACGCGCTGCCGCGCGCGGCGTCGCTGTCCCAGACGCAGGCGGCCTCGCTCGCCGGGTCCTCCATCACGCTTCTCGTGTATTCCTCCGTGTGGACGTGCCACGTCCCCAAGATCGCAACGCGCATTTTACTCCTCCTCTGTTTGCGCCGGGCGTTCCCGGCAGTCTCACGTCTTCTGGTTGAATTCCTTGCCGCAGCGCTGGCACGTCACGAGGATCTTCCCCCTGCCGCGCGGGGCGCGCAGCCGCTGCTTGCAGTTCGGGCAGCGGAAGTATTTGTAGGTCTTGCGGTCCCGAAAGGCCGTGCGCAGGTAGCCGATCTCCCGCCAGACGGGTTCCCAGATCCGCCGGAACGCCGCGTCCTCCCGCTGGCGCGCCGCGATGTTCCTCGAAAACATCCGGAACAGCGCCCAAATGTAGAGCGCGTAGTAGGCGAACACCAGCGGCCAGAAGTGCGCGAACCGCGCGATCACCGAGAGCAGAAGGCCCGCGGCGAGCAGCCCGATCAGCAGAGAATCCCCACCGTAGCGCCCGTACATCCACCGCCGGATCTTCTCCAAAAACATGAAAACGTACACTTCCTTTTTTGGGATAGTTTCAGTATAAACGCGGCGGCGCGCTTTTGCAAGGTCTCCCGAAAACCTTTCACACATAATTTACATTCCCTTCACCGGGGGAGGGCCGGAAAGCGGGCGGCGTTCCCGCCTATCCCGCCTTCATCATGTCCTGCCTTAGGCGCTGCAGGATGCGCTTTTCGAGCCGGGAGATGTACGACTGCGAGATGCCGAGGACGTCCGCGACCTCCTTTTGCGTGTGCTCCTTTCGGCGGCCGAGGCCGTAGCGCAGCTCCATGATCTGCCGGTCGCGCGGCTGGAGGTTCGCGACGGCTTCGAGCAGCACCTTCTTCTCCGCCTCCTGCTCGATGTCCCGGTTCACCTCGTCCGGGTCGCTGCCGAGCAGGTCGGAGAGCAGCAGCTCGTTGCCGTCCCAGTCGACGTTCAGGGGATCGTCGAGCGAGACCTCGTTTTTGAGCTGGGCGCTCTTGCGCAGGAACATCAGGATCTCGTTCTCGATGCAGCGCGAGGCGTAGGTGGCGAGCTTGATGTTGCGCTCGACGCTGAAGGTGTTCACCGCCTTGATGAGCCCGATGGTGCCGATGGAGATGAGGTCCTCGGTGCACGCGCCGGGGGAGTCGAACTTCTTCGCGATGTACACGACGAGCCGGAGGTTGTGCGTGATGAGCGGGTCGCGCGCGCCGGGCACGCCCGCCCGGATGTTCGCGAAGACCTGCTGTTCCTCCTCCCTAGTGAGGGGCGGGGGAAGCGTCTCGGGGCCGTGGATGTAGTGGCACGCGCCGCCGTTGAGCCGAAGGACGAGCCGGGCGAAGAGGAGCCGCGCCCGGCGGAGCAGAGCAGAAAGCATGGCGATTCTCCTTGTTTCTTTTATTTTTCGGGATGGGGTGCGGTGTCGGAGAGCGCGGGAGGCAGGAGGGCGGCGAACGCGCCGCCGGAAAGGGGCTTGTCGGAGACGGCGACCCAGCCGCGCACGGGGGAGCCGTAGACGGTGAGGCAGTCCGGGCGAAAGGCGGGGAGGACGCCGTCCGCGCCGAGGGACTGGAACGGCACGAGGCGGAGGCCGGGCGGCAGGAGCGGCGCGGTCATGTTTCGGGGTTGGATGCGGTGTCGAGGAGGGTCGGAGGCAGGAGGGCGGTGAACGCGCCGCCGGAGAGGGGCTTTTCGGAGACGGCGACCCAGCCGCGCACGGGGGAGCCTTGGACGGTGAGGCGGTCCGGGCGGAAGGCGGGGAGCACGCCGTCTGCGCCGAGGGATGAGAACGGCACGAGGCGAAGGCCGGGGCCGTCCGGGGCCGACGGGAAGCCCGGCGGCAGGAGCGGCGCGGTCATGTTTCGGGGTTGGATGCGGTGTCGAGGAGGGTCGGAGGCAGGAGGGCGGTGAAC
>CANQIG010000091.1 GCA_947623765.1 uncultured Clostridia bacterium
CAATACCGCAGGTGTCCGTCACGAAAACTATTGCAACTTGCTATTGCAATTTAGGCTTACTTTTCTTCTAAGAAAAGTAAGTCAGAGGATGCGGAACAGGGGCTGGTCGTATTCGACGACCTGCCCGTTGCCGACGCAGATGTCGACGACCTTGCCCTCATACTCGCTGGTGATCTCGTTCATCAGCTTCATGGCCTCGATGATGCAGAGCGTATCCCCGACGTGGACGGAATCCCCGACGCGGACATACGGCTTCCCGTTCGGCGTCGCGGCGGCATAGAACACGCCCACGGCGGGACTGCGCACGAGATTGCCCTCCTGCTCGGCGACGGCGTGGATCGGCTCAGCGGCGTGCAGCTGCTCCGGCACGGCGGGCGCCTGCGGCGCAGCGGGCGCTGCAGAGACGCCGCCGCGCTCCAGGACGACGTGTTCGCCGTCCACTTCGAGCCTTGTCAGACCATATTTCTGTACGATCTCGGCCAGCGCCTCGATCTCCCTGTTGTTCATCGGAATACCCCCGTTATTCTTTGACTTTGCGGATGGCGATGCAGGCGTTGTGCCCGCCGAACCCGAGCGAGACGGAAAGCGCGAGGTCCGCCTGCAGCTCCCGCGCCGCGTTCGGGCAGACATCGAGGTCGCATTCCGGGTCGGGCTCCTTGTAGTTGATCGTCGGCGGGATCACGCCGTCCCGAAGGGCAAGCACCGAGGCGATTGCCTCCGTTGCGCCGGCCGCGCCGAGCATATGGCCGGTCATCGACTTTGTGGAGCTGACCACAATGTCATAGGCGTGCTCGCCGAAAACGTTCTTGATCGCCAGCGTCTCGCTCTTCTCGTTGAGCGGCGTGCTGGTGCCGTGCGCGTTGATGTAGATCTTCTCGCGCGTCACGTCGCCCTGCGCCTCCCGGTACGCCATGCGGATGGCTCGCGCCCCGCCTTCGCCCGTCGGGTCCGGCGCGGTCATGTGGTGCGCGTCGTCCGAGACGCCGTAGCCGACGATCTCGCCGTAGATCTTCGCGCCGCGCGCCTTGGCGTGTTCGTATTCCTCGAGGATCAGCGCCGCGCCGCCCTCGCCCATGACGAAGCCGCTGCGCCGCTTGTCGAACGGGCAGCACGCGTCGAGCGGGTTCGGGTTCGAGGTCAGCGCCGTCATGTTGCCGAAACCCGCCACGCCGATCGGCGTGATGGCGGCTTCCGCGCCGCCCGCGATCACCGCGTCGAGGTAGCCGTGCCTGATCGCGCGGTACGCCTCGCCGATCTCGTTGGTGCTCGTCGCGCAGGCCGTCGTCACCGGCAGACAGGAGCCCTTCGCGCCGTATTTGATCGCGATGTTTCCGCCCGCGATGTTCGCGATCAGCATCGGGATGAAGTGCGCGGAGATGCGCCGCGGGCCCTTTTCCGCGAGGACGCCCATCTGCTCGGAGAACGTCTGGATGCCCCCGATGCCGGAGCCAAAGTACACCCCGAACCGCTCCGGGTCCACGTTCCCGTGGATGCCGCTGTCCTCGACGGCCTGCGTCGCCGCCGCCATCGCGAACTGCGCGTACGGGTCGGTCCGCCGGACCTCCGCTTTGTCCATGTAGAGCAGCGGGTCAAAGTCCTTGACCTCCGCCGCGACGTGCGCCTTATACGCGCTGTGGTCGAACTTCGTGATCTCTCCGATCCCGCACTTTCCGGCTTTCAGGCTCTCCCAAAAGCTCGCGACATCGTTCCCGACCGGCGTCACCGCGCCGAGTCCCGTAATCACAACTCTTTTTTCCATTTTTTATCCTCTCCCCCGCTTTTCCAAAGAAAAGCGGGTCCAAAGACTTTTTGCGTCGCGCTTCGCGCGCTTGCGCGCGCTTACCTCGGTGAAACGCGGAAGTCTACTCCCGCGCCGTGAACTGGACGCTGTCTTTTGGCTTTCTCACTTTTCTGGAAGAAAAGCGGGTCCAAAGACTTTTACGTTCGCGTCTCGCGCGCTCACGCGCGCTTACCTCGGTGAAACGCGGAAGTCTACTCCCGCGCCGTGAACTTCTCTCAGCCTTTCGGCTTTCACGCTTTCCAGAAAGACAAGCCTGTCAAAAGACCTTTACGTCGCGCTTCGCGCGCTCACGCGCGCTTACCTCGGTGAAACGCGGAAGTCTGCTCCCGCGCTGTGAACTTTCCTCAGCCTTTCGGCTTTCCCACTTTTCTGGAAGAAAAGCGGGGCAAAAAACTTTACGTTCGCGTCTCGCGCGCTTGCGCGCGCCTACCGCGGCAAAATACAGAAGCCTACTCCCGCGCCGTGAACTTTCCCCAGCCTTTTGGCTTTCCCACTTTTCTGGAAGAAAAGCGGGTCCAAAGACTTTTATGCTCCCAACTTTTCTGAAGAAAAGTTGGGCAAAAGATTTTTACGCCTCCCACTTTTCTGAAGAAAAGTGGGACAAAAGACTTTACGTCACGTCTCGCGCTTGCGCGCGCTGTCCTCGGCGAAACACGGAAGCCTACTCCCGCGCCGTGAACTTTTCTCGGCCTTTCAGCTTCTGCTTTTCCGAAGCAAAGCGGGCCGAAATCTCCCGGCGCCGGGCGTCAGATCGCGAGGCCGCCGTCGACGCGGATGACCTCGCCCGTAATGTACGCGGCGCTGTCGCTCGCGAGGAATCCGATGACGTTCGCGACGTCTTCCGGTTTGCCCATGCGGCCCATCGGGATGGACTGCCGAAGCGCGTTGTCCTCGGAAATGTTTTTCGTCATATCGGTCTCGATGAAGCCCGGCGCGACGGCGTTCACCGTGACGCCGCGCGAAGCGAGCTCGCGCGCGACGGATTTCGTCAGGCCGATCAGACCGGCCTTCGAGGCGGAATAATTCGCCTGCCCGGCGTTGCCCATCATGCCGGAGACCGACGCCATGTTGATGATCCTGCCGCTGCGGCGGCGCACAAAGCCGGAATAGCACGCGCGGATCATGAAGAACGCGCCCTTGAGGTTCACGTCGAGCACGGACTCGAACGCCTCGTCCTTCATGGAGAGCACCAGGCCGTCCCGCGTGATGCCCGCGTTGTTGACCAGAATATCGATCTTCCCGAACTCCGCCGTCACGGCCTTCACGGCGGCCTTGCACTGCTCGCTGTCCGTGACGTTGCACTGGTACGCCTCGGCCTTCACACCGAGCGCGCGGATCTCCGCGAGCGTCTCCGCGGCCTTCTCCGGCTCCGCGACGTCGATCAGCGCGATGTCCGCGCCGTCCTGCGCGAGGCGCAGCGCCGCGGCTTTGCCGATGCCCCGGTACCCGCCGGTGATCAGCGCGGTCTTTCCCTCTAAGCTCATTTCATTCCGTCCCTTCCAATGATTCTGTATGCCTTTCAAGAGGCAGTCAGCCCCGCAGCGTCTGTACCGCCGCCGCGAGCGTCTCCGCGTCCTCCACGTTCATCACGCGGACGTTCCGGTCCGTCCTGCGGATCAGCCCGCAGAGCGTCTTCCCGGTCCCCACCTCGACGAACGTATCCACGCCCGCCGCGATCAGGTTTTCCACCGTCTGCTGCCAGCGGACCGGGTTTTTGACCTGCTTTGTGAGCAGCTCCTTCTCCCTGCCCGGCGTATACGGACACGCGTCAAAGTTCGCGTAGACAGGTATCGCGGCCGCTTTCGGCGCGAGCGGCTCCAGCGCTTCCGCGAGCTTTTCCGCTGCGCTTTCCATGAACGGCGAATGGAACCCGCCGCTGACGTTCAGCGGCACGGCCCTGCCGCCCGCTGCCGCCGCCTCCTCGAGGAACGCGGGCAGCGCGTCCTTTTTCCCCGCGACGACGAGCTGTCCCGGGCAGTTGTAGTTCACCGGGTACACGCCCGGATGCGCCGCGCAGAGCGCCTCCACCTTCGCGTTGTCGAGCTTCATGACCGCCGCCATGCCGCTTTCCACGGCTTCGGCGGCCTCCTGCATCGCGAGGCCGCGCTGCACGACGAGCGCAAAGCCCTCCGCCGGAGAGAAGATCCCCGCGAACGTCACCGCCGCGACCTCGCCGAGCGAGAAGCCCGCAGCGAAGTCCGGCGTGATGCCGGCCTCGCGCAGCGCCTCGGCTGCCGCGAGATCGACGCAGAACAGACACGGCTGCGTGTTTTTCGTGACGCTGATCTCCGCGAGCTCCGCCTCGAAGCACTGCTTTGAGGTCCCCGGGCGGATCGCGTCCGCCATTTCAAAAACGCCTCGGGCCGCCGCGCTCGCTTCAAAGAGGGACTTGCCCATCCCGCTGAACTGCGCGCCCTGCCCGGAAAACACAAACGCTATTTTACCCATTTTGCCGCCCCGCTGAGAAGCGATTCCGCCTCACCGAAGACCTCCTCGATGATCTCCTTCGCGCTCTGCTCTTTATTCACCATCCCGGCGATCTCCCCCGCGAGGAAACACCCGGTCTTCTCGTCGCCGAGCACCGCCGCGCGGTAGAGCGCGCCGCCGCCGTATTTTTCCAGCTCCTCGTCGGAGATGTCCGTGTATTCCAGCCGCGCGTACTCGCGCGAATACGGCGTCCGAAGGCTGCGCACCGGGTGGCCGAGCCGTTTTCCGGTCGTCACCGTCGCGATGTCGTTCGCCTTGAGCACCTTGTTCTTGTAATTCGGATGCACACCGCACTCCTTCGCCACGAGGAAGCGCGTGCCGAGCTGCACGCCGACCGCGCCGAGCATGAACGACGCCGCGACGCCTCTGCCGTCGCCGATGCCGCCCGCCGCGAGCACGGGGATCTTGACCGCGCTCACCACCTGCGGGACGAGCGCCATCGTGTTGAGCTCGCCGATGTGCCCGCCGCTCTCGCCGCCTTCGGCGATCACCGCAGACGCGCCGACGCGCTCCACGAGCCGCGCCATCGAGACGGACGCGACGACCGGGATCACCCGGATCCCCGCCGCGAGCCAGTCCTTCATGTATTTCGAGGGGTTTCCCGCGCCGGTCGTGACGACGGGGACCTTCTCTTCGGCGACCACCTTCGCGACCTCGTCCGCAAACGGACTCATCAGCATGACGTTGACGCCGAACGGCTTTTCCGTGATCTCCCGCGCGATCCGGATCTGTCCGCGCAGGTATTCCGCGTCCGCGTTCATCGCGGAGATGATCCCGAGCCCGCCGGCTTCGGAGACCGCTCCGGCGAGCTTCCCGTCGGAGATCCACGCCATACCGCCCTGAAAGATCGGGTATTCGATCCCGAGCAGCGCGCAAAGCGGAGACTGTATCATTTCGTTTTTCTCCCTTCTGTTTTTGAATGGCGCCCGCCGCTGTCCATGAAGACAGCCGTGCCGGAAAGCCTTTGCTACCCCTTCGGACGCCTCCGTTTCCGTATTTAGAACCGGATCACCATCGCCCCGGCGGAAAGCCCGGAGCCGAACGCCGCCATCACGATCTTGTCGCCGCGCTTCAGCTTGCCCGCGCGGTGCGCTTCGTCGAGCAGGATCGGGATGCTCGCGGAGGAGGTGTTGCCGCAGCGGTCGATGTTCACGCAGAACTTTTCGTCCGCGATCTCCGGCAGACGGCGGCTCGCCTCCTGGATGATCCGCAGATTCGCCTGATGCGGGAACACCCAGTCGATGTCCTCGGGCGTGAGACCCGCCTCTCCGATCACCGCGCGCACGTTGTCCGAGAGCGCCATGACCGCGAACTTGTACGTCGCGCGGCCGTTCATGAGGATCCGGGACTTGTGGACCTCGTTTTTGTACCACGGCGACGCGTCGTAATTCGTCGGGATGTTGATGATCTCGTCGTTCCCCTTCGTGATGAAGCGGGAAGCGAGCAGTCCGTCGCCCGGGCCGAGCACCGCCGCGCCCGCGCCGTCTCCGAAAATGCAGCACGTCCCGCGGTCCGTCCAGTCGATGATGCCGCTCGTGCGCTCGGAACTGACGACCAGAATGTGCCGGAACCCTCTCGCCGCGTAGCCCGCCGCCGTTTCCAGCGCGAACAGGAACCCGCAGCACGCCGCCGTCACGTCGAACGCCGGGCACGACGCGCCGATCCGCGCCTGCACCATGCACGCGGTGCCGGGAGAGATGCTGTCCCCCGTGATCGTCGACGCGATGATGAGGTCGAGCTCCCCGGGCTTTACGCCCGCGTTTTCCAGCGCGGCGCGCGCGGCCTTCTCCGCCATATCCACGTTGGAATCCGTTTCGCTGATGTGCCTCGAGCGCACGCCGATCCGCTGCGTGATCCATTCATCGCTCGTCTCGACGATCTGCGCGAGGTCGTCGTTCGTCACCGTGTGCTCCGGCAGGAAGCTCCCCGTTCCGAGAATCGTAAATGCCATTTTTATGTCCTTTCTGCGGCGGGCCAGGGACCGCCGGGAGGATTTTCCGTATACCCATCTATTATAATAACTTTTCACCGGAAAGTCAAGGCACGGGACCCGATTTCCGAGACCGATCTGTAACCTCTTTGTTCCCAATTTGTAATTTTTTCGTTAATATTCTTCAGCGGAATTAAAAAGCGAAATGTTTCCTGTAGAATAGGAACCGAAAACAGGAGACCCCGTCCTGCAAGGGGAGAACGGGGAGATCGGATCATGGGGGAACCGCACATGAAAAACAGGAAACGCGTCGGCTTCGTCCGGGCCGCGTCCGCGGTCCTCGCGCTCGTGCTCTTTGCCGCGCCGCTTTCCGCGTTCGCGGCGGATACGAACGTCGCGGACGAGATCGAAGCGGAGCGGCAGAGCCTCACCGCGCAGCGCGCGGAGCTGGAGGACCGCCTTGCCGCGCTGGAAAACACCGAAGAAAAGAAGGAAGTCCGCCAAGCGCTGCTGGAAGAGCAGATCGAAGCCACGGAAGCGCAGATCGACGCGGCCGTGCGCAGCATCGAAACGCTGAATGAAAATATCCGCTCGCTGGAAGCCGAGATCGACGCCTCGAACCGCGAGATCGACGGCACGATGGAGCTGCTGAAAAAGCGGCTCGCCGCCCTGTATCAGGCGGGGACGGTCTCGGTGCTCGAGATCCTCTGCAACGCGGAGAGCCTCTATGACTTCTCCCTGCGCATGGAATTCGTCTCGCGCATCACGCACCACGACCGGGAGCTCATCGATGGCGTCACGGCGCATATGCAGGAGACCTCCGCGCAGCGCGAGGCACTGCAGCGGGACCGTGAAGAGCTCGCCCAGGAGCGAAAGCTGCTGGAATCGAGCCGCGCGGCGCTCACGAAGATGAAAGCCGAAAATCAGGCGCTGATCGAGGAGATCCGCGCGGAGCAGGGCACGGTCGAGACCGCGCTGCGCCGCACCGAGGCGGAAGAAAACGCGCTCGCGGACCGGATGGCAGTGCTCATCGCCGAAATGCAGGCCAAGGAGGCCGCAGCGCAGGCGGCTCAGCCCTCCCCGACGGCGGTCCCGACCTTCATGCCGGAGCAGACTCCCGAACCTACGCAGGAACCGACACCGGAACCTACGCCCGAGCCGGAGTTCACGCCGGAACCGGAGCCCTCGCCCGAGCCGGAAACGCCCGAAGACCCGGGACCTGAACCTTCGCCGGAGCCGGAACCCACGCCCGAGCCGACGCTCGACCCGGAGCCGTTCCC
>CANQIG010000092.1 GCA_947623765.1 uncultured Clostridia bacterium
CCATGCCGAGGTTGCGAAGGCTCTGGTTCAGGCAGTTTTCGATGTGCTTCTGCCCGCTGACGCCCGCGTCGATCTCCGCCTGCGTGCGGGGCGTGAACTTCGTCGCGATCACGAAATCGTCGCGCTCCGCGAAGTCCCGCAGCGCCCGGCCGACGAACTGCTCGCTGGTGCCGTTCTGGTAGGCGATGGCCGTGTCGTAGAAGTTGACGCCGAGATCGAGCCCATGCTTGATGATCTCGCGGGTCTGCGCCTCGTCCAGCGTCCAGCTGTGCTGTCCGGCGGCGGCGTCGCCGAAGCCCATGCAGCCCATGCAGATGCGGGAGACGTTCAGGTCGGATCTTCCGAGTTTCGTGTACTTCATGGTGGGTTCCTCCTGTAAAAACGGTTTTTCTTTCCAACGCGCGCAAACGCGCCCGCGCTCTTTTCTTTGCCTCCATTATACACGCTTTCCCGCCGCATATCAAATACTTTCTCCCTATGCCCTCCCCATTCCAAATGGGCATGGAACCGCCGCGGCGCGAAAAGCCGCCCGGGCCGAGCCTCAGCCCTTTTCCTTTTTAGCCTTTGGAACGTGCCGGGAACCTCGGTGCAAACGGGGGACAGACCCCCGCCGGGGGAGTTTTTCGCGAAAAAAGGTTGAAGAACAAGCGCGCTTGTGTTACAATACGAATAATATGGGGCCGAGCGTCCTTTACAGAGCAGGGCTTGCAGGACAGGCGCACGGGAAATGCACGGCGGAAGGGCTGGTCTTCCGGAACAGGGAGAGCGGGGAAAGGTTCCCCGAAAACAGAACGGGTGGTGAAGAAGGAATGGATGGGCGGCAGAAGCTGAGCGCCGATACGAAGTCGATGGTGCGGTTTTTGGAGGGCCTCGCCGAAGTGGCGGTGCTCTCGGTCCTGTACTATTTCTTCTGGCGATACGGGCACAAAAACGATCCGTTCCCCGGGTATTCGGGGAACGGGAAATACGTGCTGATGGGTCTCTACGGCCTGTTGAGCTGGCTCTTCATCAAGAATTCGGACGGGTTCCAGTTCGGGAACATGCGGCGGCTGGATCTTTCGATCGCGCAGTGGGTCGCGATGCTGATCGTGAATGTCGTCACGTATTTCCAGTTCTGCCTGATCTCGAACGGGGTCGTGAGTCCGGTCCCGCTGCTCGCTCTGTACGCTGTGGACGTGTTCGTCTGCGTGGCTTTTATCGGGCTTTATGAGTTTTTGTACCGGCATCTGTACGCCCCGCACCGGATGCTGATGATCTACGGCAGCGACGAGGCCGTCGGGATGAAGCTCAAGCTGGACACGCGGAAGGAGCGGTACAACGTCTGCCGGATGGTCTCCGCGAGCGAGCCGTGGGACAAGCTCGTGCGGGAGATCGACGCGGCGGAGTCTGTGATCGTGAACGACGTGCCGGCGCAGCTTCGGAACGACATCTTGAAATACTGCTACAAGAACCAGATCCGCATTTACATGGTGCCGAAGATCACGGACATCCTGATCCGGGGCGCGCGGAACATCTCGGCGGTGGACACGCCGATGCTGCTCGTGAAGGGGATCGGCCTGACGGTCGGGCAGCGCTTTTTCAAGCGAGCGTCGGATATTGTCCTGTCCTTGGCGGCGCTGGTCATTACCTCCCCGATCTTTCTCGTCACGGCGATCGCGATCAAGCTGGAAGACGGCGGGCCCGCCGTCTTCAAACAGCGGCGCGTGACGCGGTGGGGGAAGGAGTTCGACATCCTGAAATTCCGCAGCATGATCGTCGGCGCGGAGAAGAAAGCGCATTCCATCCCTGCGACGGGACGGGACCCGCGCATCACGAAGGTGGGCCATGTGATCCGCGCCGCGCGGATCGACGAGCTGCCGCAGATCCTCAACATCCTGAAAGGCGACATGAGCATCGTCGGGCCGCGCCCCGAGCGCGTGGAGCACGTGAGGAAATACTCGAAGGAAGTCCCGGAGTTCGCGTACCGGCTGAAGGTCAAGGGCGGCCTGACCGGCTACGCGCAGATCTACGGCAAATACAACACCAGCGCGTACGATAAGCTGCGGCTGGACCTCATGTACATCGAAAATTACTCCATGCTCCTCGATATCAAGCTGATGCTTTTGACGGTGCGCGTGCTGTTCAGCAAGAGCAGCACGGAGGGCTTTGAGGTCGCGCGGGAGAACGAAAAGCGGCAGGAAGCGCTCGCGGAACAGCTCCGGCATGAGGAGAGTTCAGAAAACTGAGCACAGGCGGAGAAGGCCGGGTCCCGTTCGCATCCGTGACAGGAAAAAGCAAAGGAAATGCAAAGAATTTGCAAAATCTTCTGCGGTCGATTGACAACCGTCGAAGAAAAATAGTATACTGAAAGCAGAATCCCTGCGGCGCTCCAAAAGCCCAAAGCATTTGGAGCGCCGATTTTCTTCCAACCGGAAAGCCCTGCGCGCGGCTCGATTTCTCTGTTTGGCCGCGTTCGGGGCTGCGAAAAGATCGCCGTTTTTGCAAAGGAGACCGCTCATGAAGGAACGAAACGGAAAGCGCTCCGCCTTTTGGACGGAGCTGACACGCGCGTTTTGCGGCCGGGGAATGGCGGCCTCCCTCGGCGTCGGGGCGCTGTTCGTCCTCGCACACGCGCTATTCGATCTCCTCCCGGCGTCGTCGTGGAACGCTTCGCAGACGTTCTCCGGGTTCCAGTACCCGTACACCGTCTCCGACAAATGGATCGGCCTGCACATCACCTCCGCGAGCGCGTCGATCCTGTTCTTCGTCTTTCCGCTGCTCGCCGCGCTCCCGTTCCTGTCCTCTCTCTATAGCGACAAAACCTCCGGGTACGCGCAGCAGGTCGTTTCCCGCTGCGGGCGGGGGCGTTATCTCTTTGCAAAGCACGCGGCGGTGTTTCTCTCCGCGTTTGCCGCCGTGCTCCTCCCGCTGCTCGCCGACCTCGCCGTCACCGCGTGCCTGTTCCCCGCGCTGCCGCCGGAGCCCGCCTCCGGTCTCGCGTCCTTGGGCTCGCGTTCCGCGTGGGCGGCACTGTATTTTGCGCATCCCATTCTGTATATCCTCGTCTACGCGCTGTTTGACAGCGCATGGATCGCACTGTTCGTCAGCGCGTTTTTGCCGCTGTCCCGGTATATGTCGTTTTACGTGGAGGCGCTGCTGCTCCCCGAGTTCATCTATATGTTCCTCTATTTTCTGGGGACGTGGGCGAACGTCTCCTTCGCGATCCCGTACTTCTGGCTTTTCCCGCTGCAGCCGTTTGCAGAGTCTTTTCCCGGGGTCTTCGTCGCGGAGACGGCGGCCCTGCTGCTCGCGTCTGCGGCGCTCTATTTCGTCGAGGTGAGGACCCATGACCTATCTGTCTAAAGCGCTCTCGTTCCCGATGAAACTCCTGTTCGCGCTGGGGACGGTCCTGACCGCCGCCGCGCATTTCTCCGTTTCGTACTGGGACTTTCGGGAGCACGCCGTGCAGTTTTCGCGGATCGACGCGCTGTTCTACGGGATGCGCCCGAATTTGATGTTCCTCCCCGGGGCGCTCGTCTTTCTCCTGTGCCTCAACCGCGCGGTCGAGCCGCGCTTTGCGGCGGGCTTTCTGAGCCGCTACCCGACGCGCGGGCGGTTCTTTTGGGGACAGCTCGCCCTCGCGCTGCAATTCGCCGCGCTGACCGCCGTGCTCGAGGTCTCCGCAGGGTTCTGCACCGCAGCGTTTTGGCCGCTGCCAGCCTCCAACTGGACGGCGCCCGGCTCCTATTTTGAGGCCGTCACCGGGGCGGCCGCCGCGTCCGAGCCGGTTCTCCCGCTCTTTTGGGGCTGGTTCGCGCTGTCGCGGCTGCTGTATTTCTTCCTGCTCGCTGTGCTCCTGCTCTGCTGCAAATGCGTCCTGAACGCGTCGTGGGCCGGATTTCTCCTGTCTCTGGCGTTTCTGGTCCTGGAGGCCGGCCTGCAGGATCTGCCGAACGCGTTCGTCCTCGACTGGATCACGCCGACGTACCGGCTGATGCTTCAGCCTCTCGCGCTCGCGGCGGGAACGCTCTGCTTCCTGCTGCTCCTCGCCGCGCTCTCTGCGCTCTGCCGGTTCGCGCTGGAAAGGAGGGATCTGCTTTGAAGCCGAAGGACCTGCGCTTTGCCGCCTGCTTCCGGTACGATCTCGCCCTCGGATTTCGCAAGACGCTGCCGCTCCTCGCGCTGCCGTTCCTCGCGGCGCTCGCCGACTGCGTCTTCCTATGCAAAGTCTGGGAGGGCGCGGCGCTGCGCCCGACCGCCGGGAACCTGCTCTTTGCGATGTACCGCGGCGCGGAGCCGTATGACCCCGGCTCCGGCCTCCTGTTCTTCCCACCGATCGACTGGATGTCCGCGGTGCTCGCGTGCCTCATCCCCGCGCTGCAATACCCGTTTTTCGACTGCAAGACGAACGGGGTCAACGTGTTCTCGCGCTGCCGAAACCGCACGGCGTGGTGGGACAGCAAGACCGCGTTCGTGCTGCTTTTGACCCTTCTCGGGTACATCCTGCAGATCGCGGCGGCGTGCATCTTCTCGCTCTTTTCAGGCGGGGTCTCGTTCGCCGTGGAGGACGCCTGCCTCGCGTATTACGGGCTTCAAATCCGTGACGCCGCGCGCTGCGTGTTCCTCTTTGTGCCGCTCTCCCTGCTGACTTTGAGTTTGCTACAATCTATCATTTCCCTGTTTTTCTCGCCGGTCGCGGCGCTGCTCGTCACCGTCGCGCACCTGTTTCTCGCGGCATATCTCCCCGTGTCCGTGCTCCCGGCCTGCTTCGCGATGACCTGCCGGTATGCAGTAAGCGCGTCCGCGCCCCGCGCGGCGGTTCCCGGCGCTGCGGGCGGACTGGCTTTCCTGCTCGCGGCTTCGTTGACCGCCGCGCTCGGGCGGCTTTGGGGCCGCCGGGACGTGTTCTGATCTCCCGCGCGACGGGGGGAAGCGCGAGAGAGATCCTGCTTTTGCAGAAAGGAGAAGCGTATGAAAAAGGATCGCAAAAAGACGGCTGCGGCGGTCGCCGCCGTCCTGCTGTTCGCCGCACTGCTGTGCGTGTTCCTGAACGACCGGTTCGGGCTCTTTTGGCGCGCGCCGTCGCAGGAAGCATCTGCGCCGTCGTTTTCGGTGAGCGGCACGGCTTCCGAAGCGCCGGACACGGCGAGCGAAAAGGACGCCTCGGAGGCGGCGGAGGCGGAGCCCTCCCCGCCGCAGTACGGCCCGATCCTGCGGGAGGAGATGCTGCGCAAAATCGGGGAAAGCGTCGAGGCCGATTCTCTGCTCTGGTCGGTCACGGCGGCGGAACAGGGCGCGCCGCTGCTCGAAAACGTGCCCGACGATGTTCGGGAGCGGGCCGCCGAAGACCCGCGCCTCGCCCGGGAATACGCCCTGTGGCAGGAGGACGCGTCCTTCTACGACCCGGAAAGCTACAACACGGCGCTCCGCTTCGTCCGGCTGCATCTGGAAAACCGCGGCGCGGAGGCGGTGCGGATCGTCCCGGGCGACCTTCACCTCGTGACCCCGTTCAGTCTGCGGCGGCTGTACCCCTCCGCCGACCTTCTCTACTGCCCGGAGGATGCGGTGGAGCTGCTCCCGGGCGGACAGACCGACCTCGACCTGTACTTTCTCGGCTGGGGGACGATGCTGATTCCCTCGCTTTCGCCGACGGAGACCGTCGCGGCGGACATGGCGGTGCTCACGACGCTGGATTCCACGAAGGGCGTGCTTGATTCTCTCTCGCTCGTGGAGGAGGCGAACTTCGTCCCCGCGTCGCAGAGCGTCGAGCTCGAGTCTGCGGGGTACGCCTTTACGGCGCTCTCCTGCGAGCGGATCGACGACCTTTCGGAATTTCCCTTCGCTGCTGAGCAGGCGGCGCTTCTCGCGGAGGACCCCGCGTTCCCCGAGGAAAACACGTATCTCGCGTTACAGGTGAAGATCACGGCGCTCGGCACGGAGCGAAAGCCCGTCTCGCTCTCGGGGATGTCCGTGGAGCTGTTCGTGGACAACGCGCACGCGTCGTCGTTCCGGATCGTGGATTATCTCGCTCCGGCGCAGAACCCCCGGGAGACGGTCGAGGACGTCGCCGCGTATTTCCGCTACACGCCGCAGAGCGCGGAGGAGACCGTCACGCTGCTCGCGCGCGGGAACGACCTCGAGCTTTCCCGCGCGAACCGCGTCGCGTGGGAGATCAACCCCGCTGCCGCGTCGCCCGTTTATGCGAACTTCCCGTTCATCCTGCTGAACGACCTGCTCTAAGAGAACCTTTTCCAAGGGGGCTTTTCCGTGAAAATCGAGCTTCGGAATTACTGCAAGACGATCCGTTCCGCCGAGGTGCTGCGGAACGTGACCTGCACGTTTGAAAGCGGCGTCTGCTACGGACTGTACGGCGTGAACGGCTCGGGCAAGACCATGCTGATGCGCGCCGTCGCCGGGCTGATCCGCCCGACGTCGGGCGAAATTTTGACGGATGGAAGACCCGGCTCCGCGCTGGGGCGGGTGGGGCTCCTGCTCGAGAACCCCTCCTTCCTCGACAGCATGACGGGGCTGGAGAACCTTCTGCTCCTCGCGAAGATCCAAAACAAAGTCGGGGAGAAGGAGGTGCGCGAGGCCATCTCGCTTCTCGGGCTCGACCCGGACGACAAGCGCAAATACCGCAAGTATTCGCTCGGCATGAAGCAGCGTCTCGGGATCGCGGCGGCGGTCATGGAGGACCCGCCCGTCGTCCTGCTGGACGAGCCGTTCAACGCGCTCGACCGCGCCGGGGCCACGACGGTGGAGGCGCTGATCCGGTCGCTGAAGGAGAGACAGAAGCTGATCCTGCTCGCCTGTCACGAGCGCGGCGTGCTGGACGAGCTTTCCGACGAGCTGTTCTTGGTGGAAAACGGCAAGGTGACCCTGTATGACGCGAAGCGGAAGGAATAGAGCTGTCCTCGCGGCGGCGGCCGCCGCCCTGCTGGCGCTGCTGGGGTTCGCCGCGTTCCGGATCGCGGCCGTGAACCGCGCGTTCCCCGCACCGAACGAGCGGACGGCGCGCGTCGGCGAAACGCTGACTTATGGAGGAAAAACGTACACGCTTGAGGGCTTTTCATGGCGCACGAAGGAGGAAATGCTAGCATCGACAGACCCCCAGACGGCGGAGAGCCTCGCCGGGGATCTTTACCTCGTCGCCGAGATCACGGTACGGGGCGGCGCGGAGACGGACGGCGCGCTCCCCGAGGTGCAGCTCGAGATCGGCGGGACAGGGCACAGCGCGCTGCACAGGAACCTCTTCCGCGCGCTGAACTCTGCGCCGGAAAGCGGCGCGGAAACGCTTTTGCTCCCGTTCGAGCTCTTCGCGGAGAACCACCCCGCGGCGTGGCCGACGGTCCGGGAACAGTCCCTCGAGATCGTCTTCTCCCTTTACCCGGAAAAGATCGAATTTATTTTGCAGTGAAACACACGGATCGCAAAGCTGCTCCGGAGGACCGGCGAAAGCCGGATCTCCGGAGCAGTACGCTTTTCCCGGGCTTGGCAGGACCTCACAGCC
>CANQIG010000093.1 GCA_947623765.1 uncultured Clostridia bacterium
TACGTTCAGGTCGGCGCAGGCTGCAAGGGGATCCTGCTGCCGCGGATCTCGGCGCTGCTCTCCCAGGCGGAGACCGTCTTGAAGGCCGACGAGACGTTCCTCGCTGCGGCGATCCCGGTCTATGCGGGCCTGCTCACAGCCTCCGGGAGCGCCGCAGCCGGAACGACGTACGGCGCGCTGACGCTCTTTGCGGCGAACGCGGTATCCGTCCTTTCCGCGGGCGTGTTTTTGCCGTTGATGGGCGTGTTTCCCGTTCTCGCTGCGGTCTCTTCGGTCACGGCCTTCGACATGGGCCGCCTGACGGACGGGCTATACAAGGCGGCAAAATGGGTCCTGTTGTGCGCAGTGACGGTGTTTTCCGGCGTGCTCTCCGTGCAGACGCTCGTCATCGCCGAGACGGACGCGCTCGCGGGCAAGACCGCGAAGTTTATCGCGTCGAGCGCGGTCCCGATCGTCGGGGGCGCGATCGGCGACGCCGTGACCGCAATCGCGGGGAGCGTCTCTCTCGTCAAATCCGGCGCGGGCGCATTCGGGCTCCTCGCGTCTCTCGCGATTTTCCTTCCGCTCTGTGTCAAGGCCGCCGCGTGGCTGGCGGTATGCCTCGCCGCGTCGTTTGCCGCCGAAATGTTCGGGGAAAAACACCTTTCCGCTTTTCTGAACGGGTGCGCGGCCTCTTTACGACTCCTAATCGCGGTCGTTTGCAGTGTCGCGGCGGTATCGGTGGTCTGCGCGGCGATCCTTCTCTGTGTGCGAGGTGCGTATGCGTGAATTTGTCTCTCTGCTTTTTTCGGCCTCTCTGTTTTTGCTCGGCGCGGAGCTGGTCGCGCGGCTCTTTCCGGAGAACTCCGGGCGGCTGGTCCACGGACTGGCGGTCCTGCTGCTCCTCGTCTCCGTCCTGCGCGGCGCGCTGCGGATCGAGCTGCCTGAGATCGACTCGGTGCGGGAGGTCTCCCCGCTTTCCGCCGAGACGCAGGCGTACACCGCGCAGACGGCTGAGTATCTTTTGGAGGAGCGGCTTTCCGCGCTTTTGGAAAGCGCGGGCGTGACGCTTTCCGGCGGGGAATCCGGCGTGATCGCTTCGGTATACGCGGAGGAGGACGGGAGCTGTTCTGTCGGAAGCATCCGCGTGCTCGTTCGGTATGAGGAGGACGTCCCCAGAGCGGAGGCGCTTTTGTATGCGCTGCTCTCCGGGACGGTCCCGACGGAGGTGAACTGCGATGCCTGAACAACTGAAACGCCTCTTCAAAAGCGGAAAGCTGACCTGCATTCTGATCGCCGTCTGCTGTTTGGCGATGGTCCTGCTGGCGTTTTTCCCGGAAGAGAAGCGCACAGAACAGAAAACGGTCCCCGAGGCGGAGGAGATCGACGCCACATCCTACACGGAAATGCTTGTCCGAGAATTACAGGCGACCGTTTCCGCGATCACCGGAGAGGCGAAGCCGCACGTCACGGTGACGCTGGAGAGCATGGGGAAGACCGTCTACGCCGAAGAAGACAGGCTCAGCGAGAAAAACTCGGAGGAGTATAGCGGGGATGCGGTCAACCGCACGCAGAAGGACGGCAACACCGAGCGGACGTATCTGGTGGTGCGGGACGCGGACGGCGGGGAGAGGGCGCTCGTCGTCTCAAAGGGGGAACCGGAGATCCGCGGCGTCGTGATCGTCTCCGCGCGGGGGAACGAGGCGGTCATCCGGGAACGGATCACCGAGGCGGTCCGGACGATGCTGAATTTATCCGCCACACAGGTATTTGTGACGGGGCAGACGTAATATATATGTACAAAACAGGATCGGAGGATCAGGCAATGAAATACGGAAAGAGACAACTCATTATGGCGTCGCTCATCCTGGCGCTGGGAGCGGCGGTCTATCTCAACTGGCAGTTTGCGGGCACAGAGCTTCCCACGGAGGAGCCCTCCGACACCGCCGGGGAATCGAGCGCGCTCGGCGCGGCGCAGCTCGTGAACAGCGCCTATGTCGAGACCGTTTCCGACGACCTTGCCGGGATGCCGGCGTATGAGAGCACGCCGACCGCCGCAGAGGCGGAGGAGACCGTCGAGGCGAACGCGGGCGAGGAAACGCTCTCCGGCGCGCGCCTTTCCCGCCAGACCGCGCGCGACCAGGCGGTGGAACTGCTGCAGGATCTGCTCGGCGACACGGAGGCCGACTCGGCGGTCAAGGAGGCGGCCGTGACGGAGGCGTCCGCGATCGCGCAGAACATCCTGAAGGAAACGAACATCGAGACGCTGATCGAGGCAAAGGGATTTCCCGGATGCGTCGCGTACATCAATGAGGGGAACTGCACCGTGGTGGTCAGCGGCGACATGGCGGACGACCAAAACGCACTGATCGTGCGCGACATCGTCGTCTCGGAAACGGGATTTGCGCCGGAGCAGATCAAGATCGTCCCGGCATCCTGAGAAAGCGCCTTGCAAAGCGCGCCGTTTTGTGGTACAATAGGGACACAGGCGGAGCTTGACAGGAGAATACGGTTTTTTGCAGCCCCGCCGAACTCGGTGGGGTTGTATTTTTTTCGGAGGCAGGGCATGGAAGAATTATTGGCCGGGAAGACCGGAAAACTGAAACGCCGGGAGGCGCGGGAGCAGGCGTTCTGGCTGCTGTTTGAGAAGACGTTCCGGGAAGAAAAAATGTCGGAGCTGATGGAGTGCGCCGAGGAGGCGCTGGAGATGAAGATCGATCCATATGCGTCGCGCGTCGCGCTGCTCTCCGAGGAAAAGCAGGAGGAGATCGATCGTCGGATCGAGGAGAACCTGCGCGGCTGGAAGCTGAGGCGCCTCTCCAAGGTCGCGCTTTCCCTTCTGCGGCTCTCCGTGTGCGAGATCTGTTTCTTGCGGTCCAAAAACGTGCCGGTCAGCGTTTCGATCAACGAGGCAGTGGAACTCGCGAAGCAGTACGGTTCGGAAAAGGACAGCGCCTATGTGAACGGGGTCCTCTCCTCGGTGGCAAAGGCGGAAAGCGGAGCGGAAAATGCGTAGCGCGCTGGGATTCGACACGAGCAACTATACGACGAGCGCCGCGCTGCTCAAAAGCAGCGGGGAAATGCGCAGCTTCGGGAAGCTGCTGCCGGTCCGCGAAGGGGAGCTGGGCCTAAGGCAAAGCGACGCGGTGTTCCATCATACCCGGCAGCTCCCGGAGGTGTTCGCGGCGGTCGGCGATGAAGCGTCGGAAGCGGAGGCGATCGGCGTCTCGGACAGGCCCCGCAGCGCGGAGGAGTCCTATATGCCGTGCTTCCTTGTGGGGCTCGGCGCAGCGAGGATGCTCGGGCAGAGCCTGCGCGTTCCGGTGTATCGGTTCTCGCACCAGCAGGGGCATATTGCGGCGGCGCTGTTTTCCGCGGGGAGACTGGATCTTTTGAAAACGCGTTTTCTCGCGTTCCACCTTTCGGGCGGGACGACCGAGGCAGTCCTCGTGGAGCCGGAGGATTCGGACAGGCTGTTTTCGACGACGTGTCTCGCGTCCTCACTGGATGTGAAGGCCGGCCAGGTGATCGACCGCGTCGGCGTGATGCTGGGGCTGCCGTTTCCAGCCGGAAAAGCGCTGGACATTCTCGCGCAGTCCTATGACGGGACCGTCCACGTCCGCCCGTCCATGAAGGGCGCGGACTGTTCGCTTTCCGGCGTGGAGAACAAATGCAGGCTTTTGGAGAGGCAGGGCGCGACCTCCGAGGAGATCGCCGCGACGTGCATCGCGCACGTTGTGGCGTCGGTGGAGGCGATGTGTGCCGCGCTTTTGCAGGACCTTGGGGCGCTGCCCGTCGTCTTTTCGGGCGGGGTCTCCTCCAACTCTACGCTGCGCTCCCGCATGGTGGGGGAATTCGGCGCTTTGTTCGCGGAGCCACGGTTTTCCACAGACAACGCGGCGGGCACGGCGGTGCTGGCGGCGATCCGAAAGGAGCGTGGATGATGGCGATCCTCACGGTTTCTCAGGTCAATGCGTTCCTGCGCTCTCTGATCGAGGGGGACGGCAGGATGAACGGCGTGTTCGTGCGCGGGGAAATCTCGAATTTCACGGATCACTACCGGTCCGGCCACCTCTACTTCTCGCTCAAGGACGAACGTTCTGTCCTGCGGGCGGTGATGTTTGCGTCTGCGGCGAAATTCCTGCGCTTTCGTCCGAAGGACGGCATGACCGTGATCGTTCGGGGGCGCGTCTCCGTGTACGAGGCGACCGGACAGTACCAGCTTTATGCGGAGGAGATGCAGCCGGACGGCATCGGGGCGCTTTCCCTCGCGTTTGAGCAGCTCAAGGAAAAGCTCGCGCAGGAGGGGCTGTTCGAGGCGGCGCATAAAAAGCCACTGCCGCCTTACCCCGCACGGGTGGGGATCATCACCTCTCCGACGGGCGCGGCGGTCCGGGATATGGTGCAGATCCTCGGGCGGCGGTGGCCCGCGGCAAAGGTGGTCCTCGCGCCGGTCCTGGTGCAGGGCGCGGGCGCGCCGGAGCAGATGATCCGGGCGCTGCGCACGATGAACCGGCTGAACGCCGCCGACGTGATCCTGATCGGCCGGGGCGGCGGCTCTGCGGAGGACCTCGCCGCATTCAATGACGAGGGACTCGCGCGCGCGGTCTATGATTCGCGAATTCCCGTGGTCTCGGCGGTCGGGCATGAGACGGACTTTACGATCTGCGACTTTGTGGCGGATCTGCGCGCACCGACGCCGAGCGCTGCGGCGGAGCTCGCCGTTCCGGAGCAGGCCGAGGTGATCGGGGAGCTTTCCGTGCTGTTCGGGCGGCTCCGGGAAGCGTTCCGGGACGGACTGGAAGCGAGGCGCGAGGCGCTGGACATTCTGACCGGCGGGACGCTGCGCGATCCGGGCCGTATTTTGGACGGCCCGAGGCGCGAGCTGCTCGGTTTGACGCAGCGGATGGAACGCTCGATGGACCGGCGGACCGCCGGACAGCGGGTGGCGCTCGCGGAGCTTTCCTCCCGATTGGATGCGATGAGCCCCCTAAAGGTGATGGCGCGGGGATATGCCGCGCTGCAGGACGAGGCAGGGCGGCCAGTGCGCAGTGTGGAAGGTCTGCTAGAGGGAGATACGCTCCGCGCGGTGCTGTCGGACGGCGCTCTGCGGCTCTCGGTTTTGGAAAAAGAAAACGCCGTATGGGAAAGGAAATGACCATGGCAAAGAAAACACAGACCTTTGAGGAGGCCATGCAGCGGCTCCGGGAGATCACGGAGACGCTGGAGCGGGGCGAGGAGACGCTGGAACGCTCGATCGAGCTGTTCTCTGAGGGAACGGCGCTCACGGCCTTCTGCTATGAGACGCTGCAGAAGGCCGAGCAGACGCTGACGGAACTGACAAAGCAGGAAGGAGACGGGGAAGATGAATGATCGGCTGCAGCGCATCGAAGCGGCGCTGGACCGTTTTGTGCCGGAAAGAGCGGGCTCGCTCTCCGAGACGGTCAACGCGGCGATGCGGTATACCCTTTTGGACGGAGGCAAGCGGGCGCGCGCGATCATGACGCTGGCGTTCGCGGAGCTGTGCGGCGGGACGGAGGCCGCGGCGATGCCCTACGCGTGCGCGATCGAAATGGTGCACGCGTACTCGCTGATCCACGACGATCTGCCCTGCATGGACAACGACGATCTGCGGCGCGGAAAGCCGTCGAACCACAAGGTCTACGGGGAAGCGCAGGCGCTGATCGCTGGGGACGGTCTGCTCACGAAGGCGTTTGAGACCGCGCTCTGCCCCGAGGCGGTCCGGGCGATCGGCGCGGAGCGCGCGGCGAAGGCGGCGTATGTGCTTGCGGAATGCGCCGGAGAATGCGGGATGGTCGGCGGGCAGTGCATCGACCTCGAGACCGAGGAGAAGCCTGTGACGCTCGAAACGCTGCAGGAGATGGACATCGGGAAGACCTCGAACCTCTTTATGGCGGCCTGCATGATGGGCGTGATCGCGGGCGGCGGCACGGATGCGGAGATCGAAGCGGCAAAGGAATACGCGCTGCACATCGGGCTGGCGTTCCAGATCCGGGACGATATTCTGGACGCCATCGGCGACGCGGAGACGCTCGGCAAAAACACCGGCGTGGATACGCAAAACGGCAGAGGCACATACGTGACGATGCTTGGCGTCGAGCGCGCGCAGGAGCTCGTGGAGGAGAATACGGCGGAGGCGCTGCAGATCCTCGGGATCTTCCACGGGGATAAGTCCTTCCTCGAGGATTTTGCGATGAAAATGGTCTGGCGGACGAAATGATTCGTACGCTGCGTTTTACCGTCACGGAGGAACAGAGCGGGCGGGATATCCGCACGTTCGTGAGGCGGACGCTGGGGCTGTCCGCTTCCGTTTTGAAGGCGCTGAAATACGAGGGAGAGATCCAGAAAAACGGCGTGCACGCCCGGAGCACCGAACGGCTCGCCGCAGGGGACGTTCTGTCGCTCTCCCTCTTTGAGCATTGTAGGAACGACGCGGCAAATGGGAGGATGCCTCCGGTCCTCTTTGAGGACGAGGACTTTCTCGTTCTGGATAAGCCCTCTGCGATGCCGGTCTATCCGACGCCCGGACATGACAATGACAGCCTTTTGAACGCGCTCGCCGAAAAAAGCCGGGAGGAGGATTTCCTGTTTCGTCCGTTGTACCGTCTGGATCGGGATACAACGGGCGTTTTTGTCTTGGCCAAAAACCGTTTTTCCGCTGGCGCGGTCCTTACAAAATGGTATCTTGCGGTCTGCGAAGGGGAGGTCGAGGCGGCGGGGGAGATCACCTCGCCCATCGGGCTTCTGGAAGGGCACCGTGTGCAAAGAGCGGCCGGCGCGGGACAGCCGGCGCACACCCTTTTCCGTCGATTGTCGTATGACGGCGCGCACAGCCTCGTCGCCTTCCGGCTGCTGACCGGGCGCACGCACCAGATCCGCGTCCATATGGCGAGCATCGGGCATCCGGTCGCGGGAGACGATCTTTACGGCGGAAGCACACAGATCGCCCCGCGGCAGATGCTCTGCTGCGCGAAAGCCGAGATCGAGTGCGCGTGTCTTTGTAAAGCTTTTACAGTCACTGCGGATTTTTCGTCAAGGGAAAAACGCTTGTTTCCGAATCTTTTCGGAAAGGAAACGCCTGAATTTCCCGTATTTTGAGGCTTTTCGACAAGCTTTCTCAGCTTACGCGTAATTTATGTTAACTCATCGAAATTATATTCGATGAGTTTTAGGAAGAAATCGCTTTACATTTCAAGCGTTTATTTAAGTGAATTTGTCCTTTCCTGCCTTTACAGGCGATTTGGCGACTCTTTGACACGAACTCAAAGAAAAAAAGAAGCACTGCGGCGCGTGCCGGTGCTTCTTCCTGTATGTTTGACGTCATTCGACTTCCGTGTGGATGAGCCGGTCGAGCAGGGAGACGAGCTGGATGCGTTCGTCGTCGTTCAGGTCTCGCGTGACGCCCTCCGCCCAAGCGCGCAGATGCTTCCGGATCACCGGGACGAGCGCTTCTCCCGCATCTGTGATAAACAGGCT
>CANQIG010000094.1 GCA_947623765.1 uncultured Clostridia bacterium
AAGAAGGCCGTCGAGGACGCGGGCTACGAGGTCGTGGCGTAAGGCAAAAAGAACAGAACGGCGCAGAAAGGCGGCCCCAAACGGGCCGCCTTTTGTGCGCTCGATCATAGATTTTCTTTGACAACGAGGAAATGAAAGAACCCAAAAACCAATGATGCAGTAATCAAAGCCGGATGGCGAAGCAAAGTACCGTTCAGCAGGAACAGGACGGCGGGGACCAATGCCAGCCCATAGAAAACGGACGCGCCGCCGTTCGCCTTTTTGCCCCAGAGAAGGGTATAGATCCCCAGCAGCAGGACCGTCGCGCATATCCAAACGAGCATCTCCGGCACGGATCGAAACCCGAATTTCCAGCCGCCTGCGCAGACGGGAAGCATCATCAGGGCCATGCACCCGTATCTTCCGATCTGCTCAAAGAGATTGACGATCCAATGTTTGCTCTTGAAATCTTCGGACAGCCCTTTTCGGGCGGCGAGCACGCTCATGAGGATTAGCCACGCGACCGCCGCGAGATTGATCCAGTTGATCCAGTTGAAACGCATATTTTTCTCCGATAAAGGTCGATGGATTGCACGGGCGGTTACAGCGGTGGACACATTTTGGAAGCGCTTTTTTGAGCTTGCGATTTTCGCTTTTTGACAGGGTGCGCTTTCAGAGGGCTCGCGAAGAAAACGGGCTTTCGTCGGGCGTCCGTGATGCCCGAAAGGGAACCCCCGGCGAGGGTTCCCTACGCGTAAACGTCCCCGCAGGGGACGATTACGGCTACCCTCCTGCGCTTCGGGTAAAAAAGTGTTTCGCGGCTTGCGAGCCGCGCCGAGGGGCTCCGCCCCCTCGACCCCTTTAAGGTCGCGCTTTTCTGAAGAAAAGCGCCCAAAAGACTTCACTGGGCTCAACCGGAAGCTGAGTGGAATTTTGAGGCGCACCGCTCCATCGGCAGTTTTGCCTCCGGCGCGGGCTGCGAGGGTGTTTCTTCGGCAACAGTAAGCGCGCGCCAGAGCGCGAGACGCGATGAAACGGCCTTTGGCCGCTTTTCTTTCAAGAAAAGAACGAATTAACTTTCCTCGATGCCGCGGCGGGCGAGGGCGTTGAGGGACATATCGGCGGTGTGTCCGGCGAGGTACTCGTAGTACGCCTGCGCGCCGATCATCGCGGCGTTGTCGCCGCAGAGCGGGAGCGGCGGGACGTAGAGCGCGCGGCCCGTCTTTTTGCAGACGGCTTCCATCCGGCGGCGGAGCAGGCGGTTTGCCGAGACGCCGCCCGCGAGGACCAGCGTCTCGCTTCGGGTCTCGTCCGCGGCGGCGAGAAAGTTCTTCACAAGGCAGTCGACGACGGCCTTGCGGTACGACGCGGCGAGATCGGGGATCGAGATCTCCTCTCCCTTCTGCGCGGCGTTGTGCAGGATGTTGATGACCGCCGTCTTGAGGCCGGAAAAGCTGAAATCAAGCGGGGAACCCTCGACCGCCGGATGCGGCAGGGCGTAGGCGCGGCCGTTCCCGGATTCGGCGAGCTTGTCGAGCGCGATGCCGCCGGGATAGGGCATGCCCATCGCGCGGGCGGCCTTGTCGAACGCCTCGCCCGCCGCGTCGTCGCGCGTGCGGCCGAGAACGCGGAGCGCCGTGTAGTCCGAGACCTCGACGATGTGCGAATGCCCGCCGGAGACGACGAGGCAGAGAAACGGCGGGGCGAGGTCGGGGTGCGCGATGTAATTCGCGGCGATGTGCCCGCGCAGATGGTGGACCGGGATGAGCGGCAGGCCCGCCGAGAGCGCGAGGCCCTTCGCGAAATTCACGCCGACGAGCAGCGCGCCGATCAGCCCCGGCGCGTAGGTGACGGCGACGGCGTCGAGCGCGTCGAGCGGCGTGCCCGCCGTCTCCAGCGCCTCGCGCACGACGCCCGAAATGGCCTCGCTGTGGCGGCGGGAGGCGATCTCCGGGACGACGCCGCCGTAGAGCCGGTGTTCCTCCACCTGTGACGCGACGATGCTCGAGAGCACGCGCCTGCCGTCCTCAACGACGGCGGCGGCGGTCTCGTCGCAGGAGCTTTCGATTGCAAGGATCTTCATCCGTTCCACCTCTTTCCCTGCCATTATAAAGGGCCGGGGCAGGGGTTGTCAAGAAAATCTGTGAATCAACCGAATGCGGCGGCGCTTCATGTTTTGGCGGCGCGGCGCATACGCTTTCGGGAAACAGCTTTTTTTCGGGAGGCGGACTGGGGGAATGAAGATGGAACGAAACGGCGCGGCGGGTCCCGTTTTGGCCGCCGAGCGGCGGGATGCGGGCGACCGGGTGGTCGCGCTCGCGGGAAACCCGAACGTCGGAAAGAGCACGGTCTTCAACGCGCTGACGGGCCTCAGGCAGCACACCGGGAACTGGGCCGGGAAGACCGTCGAGAACGCGGCGGGATACGCGCGGCACAATGGGCGGGGGTACGTGCTCGTCGATCTGCCGGGCTGCTACTCGCTGCTCGCGCGCTCCGCCGAGGAGGCCGCCGCGCGGGACTTTCTCTGCTTCGGGGAAGCGGAGGCGGCGGTCGTCGTCTGCGACGCGGCGTGCCTCGAGCGGAACCTGATCCTCGCGCTGCAGACCGCCGAGCTCGTCCCAAGGACGGTGCTCTGCGTGAATTTGCTCGACGAGGCGAAGCGCCGCGGCGTCGCGGTGGACCTCGAGGCACTTTCAGAGGAGACGGGGCTTGCGGCGGTCGGGACGAGCGCGCGGAAAAAGCGCGGGCTCTCGGAACTGATGGAGGCGGTCGAGCGCGTGCTCGACGGCCCGCCGCCCATGCCCGTTTTGTCCGAATACCCGAAGGAGGTGGAGGAGAACGTCGCGCGGCTGCTGCCCGTGATCGGGCGGCACGCGCCGGCGTTTTCCGCGCCGCGCTGGCTCGCGCTCCGGCTCATCGACGGGGACGCGGCGTTCCGGGAGGCGCTTTCGGAGCGCTTTGGCGAAGCGCTCCTTACGGAGGCGGAGGCGGCGCTTTCCGGGCAGGACCGCGCATCGCTTTCCGACGGGATCGTCGCGGCGGCGGTGTGCCGGGCGGAGGAGATCGCCGGGCAGTGCGTAAAAACCAAGGGCGCGGACCCCGCGCAGCGGGACCGGCGGATCGACCGCGTGCTCACGGGGAGATTCACCGCGTTCCCGTTCATGCTGCTGCTGTTGCTCGCGGTGTTCTGGCTGACGCTCGTCGGGGCGAACTACCCCTCCGCGTGGCTCTCGGCGGGGTTTGCGGCGCTCGGCGAACAGCTCTCGGCATGGCTTCGGCCCGTCCTGCCGGGGTGGGCCGCCTCGCTCCTGTTCGACGGCGCATACAGGACGCTCTCGAGCGTTGTCGCGGTGATGCTGCCGCCGATGGCGATCTTTTTCCCGCTCTTCACGCTGCTCGAGGATCTCGGCTATCTGCCGCGCGTGGCGTTCAACCTCGACCGGTGTTTCCGGCGGTGCGCGGCGTGCGGCAAGCAGGCGCTCACGATGATGATGGGCTTTGGCTGCAACGCGGCGGGCGTCGTCGGCTGCCGGATCATCGACTCCCCACGGGAGCGGCTGATTGCGATCCTGACGAACAACTTCGTCCCCTGCAACGGGCGCTTCCCGACGCTCGTCACGCTGATCTCCCTGTTTTTCGTCGCGGGCGGCGGGCTGTTCGGCTCGCTCGCTTCGGCGGGGATCCTGACGTTCTTCATCGCGCTCGGCGTCGCGCTGACGCTCCTCGCTTCGAAGCTGCTCTCCGTGACGGTACTCCGCGGTGTGCCGTCGTCGTTCACGCTCGAGCTCCCGCCCTACCGCCGCCCGCAGGTCGCGAAGGTGCTCCTGCGCGCGATGCTCGACCGGACGGTCTTCGTGCTCGGGCGCGCGGCGGCGTTTGCGCTCCCTGCGGGCGCAGTGATCTGGTGCCTCGCGAATTTCCGGGTGGGCGGCGTCTCCGTTTTGCGGCGCTGCGCGGACTTTTTCGACCCCTTCGCGCGGCTGATGGGTTTAGACGGGATGATCCTTCTGGCGTTCGTGCTCGGGCTCCCGGCGAACGAGATCGTCTTCCCTGTGATGCTGATGGGGTATCTTTCGACCGGCTCTCTCACGCCGATGGGCGACCTTGCGGGGCTCTCGGCGGTGCTCTCCGCGAACGGCTGGACCGCCACGACGGCGCTCTGCACGGCGATCTTTTCGCTCTGCCACTGGCCGTGCTCGACGACGCTGATGACCGTCAAAAAGGAGACGAAAAGCTTCGGCTGGACGGCCGTCGCTGCGTTGCTCCCGACGCTCGCGGGCGTGCTGCTCTGTATGGCTGTACACGGAATCTCTCTGCTTTTTGGGGCAGCATGAGCGATTTCCGCGAAAAAACGGGCAAAATAACCCTGTTCAGAACACGGAACAGGGGATGTGAGCTTCATGAACGAAAGAGAACCGAAGCGGGAAAACGGGAAAACGCCTGCCGCGCGCCGTGCGCCGGGGCTGCTTTTGCTCGGGACCTGCGCGCTTTCGGCGGCAGCAGCGCTCTGGGCGGCGGGGAGCGCCGGGCTGTTCCCGGTGAAATACCTGCTGCTCGGCGGGGCAGTCCTTGCAGGGGCCGTCCTCGCGGTGTGGGCGCTCGTCCGGGACAGCGCCCGCCGGGGACGGTTCGCCATCGGCGCGGTCCTCGCGGTGCTCTTCACGGGGGCGGCGGTCGTGTTCGCCGGGGACCTTAGCGCGACGGTGCGCACGCTGCGGCGCGTCACAGATGCGGAAACGGAGGCGGCGATCGCCGTTTTCGTCCCGGCGGAGAGCGGGGCGACGGCGCTCGAAAGCCTCAGGGGGGCGACCTTCGGCGTGCTCCGGACGCCGGTGCAGGGAGACGCCGACCGCGCGGCGCAGGCGCTCGCCGAGGACGTCGGCGGGGCAGCGCCTGCGCTTCGGGAATACGACGGCGTTTCGGCGCTCGTGGACGCGCTGCTTGACACCGGCGAGGTGGACGCGATCCTGCTGGACACGGCAGACCTCGCGCTGCTGGGTGATGCGGACGGGGACGCGGCGCGCCGGATGCGGCGGATCGACCTTCCGCCCGGCGGGGATCCGGCCCCGGCGGAGGAGACGCCCGCCCCGGCGGAGCAAGGTGAGCCGCATGTGCTGACGGTCTATATCAGCGGGAGCGACAGCCGTCTCGGGCTGGACGACACCGCGCGGAGCGACGTCAATATCCTCGCGACGGTACACACCGGGACGCGGCAGATCCTGCTCGTGACGACGCCGCGGGACTATTTCGTGCCGCTTTCGGTGAGCGGCGGGGTCCCGGACAAGCTGACGCACGCGGGCATTTACGGGGTGGACGTCTCCGTGGAGACGCTGGAGATGCTCTACGGCGTGGAGATCGATGCGTATGTGCGGGTAAACTTTGCCGGGTTCGTGGAGATCGTGGACGCGCTCGGTGGGATCCGGGTCTACTCCGACTGTGATTTCAGCGCGGAGAATATTTCGTTCCACGAGGGATACAACGAGCTGGACGGACAGGCTGCGCTCGCCTTCGCGCGGGAACGGTACGCGTTCGTGCTCGGGGACGTGCAGCGCGGGATCAACGAGATGCGCGTGCTCTCCGCGATGATTGACAAGGCGCTTTCGCCGGAGATCCTGACGCGGTACGCCGCGCTTCTGCAGAGCCTCGAGGGGTGCTTCGAGACGAGTTTGTCCTATGCGCAGATCGCCGCGCTCGTGCGGGATCAGCTGGAAAACGGGGGCGGCTGGGAGGTCGTGCAGTACAGCGTCGGCGGGTTCGGGGACGAGCAGATCCCGTTTTCCATGGGCGAGCCGGTCTACGTGATGCAGCCGGACTGGGACACCGTGGCCCGCGCGAAGGCGCTGATGGAAAAGGTCCGGAGCGGGGAGCGCATCCTCGCCGGGGACCTTATTGACGAAACGGAATAATTCCCGAGATTTCCCCCGGAACGCTTGCAGTTCCCGGGGGTTTCTGCTATACTAGAGAATGAAATGGCATGGAATCTGGAAGCTCCGAGCGCGCTTTGGCGTGCACTGGGGAGCAAAGGGGGAGCACGATGGAACAGCTGCTGATCCGCGGGGCGCGGATCGTCGACCCGGCGGGGAAGTTTAGCGGGCCGGGGGACATTTGGATCGAGGATGGGCGCATCCGCGCGGTGGGGAAGGATCTCCCCGCGAAGGACGCGCCGGTGTTCGACGCGGCGGGCCTCACCGCCGTGCCGGGCTTCGTCGATCTGCACGTCCACCTGCGCGACCCGGGGTTCACCGAAAAGGAGGACATCCTTTCTGGCTGCCGCGCGGCGGCGGCGGGCGGCGTGACGAGCCTGCTCTGTATGCCGAACACGAAGCCCGCGGTCGACGCCCCGGAGACCGTGCGGTACATTTTGGAGAAGGCGAAACAGGCCGACGCGCACGTCTATGTCGCGGCGGCGGTGACGAAGGGGCTCGGCGGGACGGCGCTGAACGACTTTGAGGCGCTGAAAGACGCGGGCGCTTCCGCCCTCAGCGACGACGGGCGGCCCGTCGTCGACACGTCGTGCCTGCGCGCGGCGCTCGAGGCCGGGGAAAGGCTCGGGCTGTTCTGCACGATGCACTGCGAGGACCTGTACCTCGCAAAAAACTGGAAGATGCACGAGGGGGAAGTCTCGAAGGAACTCGGGCTGCCGGGCGTTTCCCGCGCGGCGGAGGACTGCGGCACGGCGCGGGAGATCGCGGTGGCGGAGAGCCTCGGCCTTGCGGTGCACATCTGTCATGTGAGCACGAAGACCTCCGTCGCGATGATCCGCGCGGCGAAGGCGCGGGGCGTCCGCGTGACGGCGGAGACCGCGCCGCACTACTTACTGCTGACGGACGAAGCGCTCAAATCGCGCGACGCGGATTTTCGCATGAACCCGCCGCTGCGCACCGAGGAGGACCGGCTGGCCTTGATCGAAGGGCTCCTTGACGGCACGCTCGACGCGATCGCGACGGACCACGCGCCGCACACGCCGGAGGAGAAGGCCGATTTTCTCGCCGCGCCGAACGGCTCAGTCGGGATGGAGACGTCGTTTGCGGCGTCGTACACGGCGCTCGTGCAGTCCGGGCGGATGACGCTCGAAGCGCTCGTCGAAAAGATGAGCGCGGGCCCTGCGGCGCTGCTCGGGATCGAGGCGGGGCGGCTCGCGCCGGGAATGGTGGCAGACATCGTGCTGCTCGACGAGAACGAGCGCTGGACCGTGGACGCGGCGAAGCTCCACGGCAAGAGCCGTAACACGCCGTTCAAGGGCATGGAATTACAGGGAAAGATCAAGGCGACCGTGCTCGCGGGCCGGGTCGTCTTTGACGAAAAGAAAGGATAAAACACAATGGCATTTGACCGTCTGATTGAAAAGATCATCGAAAAGCAGAACCCCACGGTCGCGGGGCTCGACCCGAAGCTCAGCTACATCCCGGCGCACATCCTCGAAAAAGCGGAGGATGTGCGCCGGGATG
>CANQIG010000095.1 GCA_947623765.1 uncultured Clostridia bacterium
CCGTCCTGCTGAACGGGGAAAAGGTCGGCGGCGCGGCCTACGGCTATCTGCCGTTCACCGTCCCGCTCGAGGGGCTGAAGATCGGCGAGGAAAACGCGATCCGCGTGGAGATCGACAACGCGGACCAGCCGAACAGCCGGTGGTACGCGGGCAGCGGCATCTACCGGCCGGTCACGCTCCTGCACGGGAAAGCGGGCGGCTTTGCCCCGCGCGGCCTCCGTGTCTCGACCGTCTCCCTCTCCCCGGCGAAGGTCCGCATCGAGGCGGAGACGGGAACGCCCGGCGCCGAGATCGCTTTTGAGATCTACGACGGCGAAACGCTCGCCGCTTCCGGGACGACGGACGCCGGCGTGCTCGAGCTGGAGATCCCGGACGCGAAGCTGTGGAGCGCCGAAACGCCGCACCTATATATATTGAAAGCGAAAATGTCCACGCCCGACGGTCCGGACACCGCAGAGACGGAATTTGGCGTGCGGCAGATCACCTGGGACAACCGCGGCCTGTATGTGAACGGCGAGAGCGTGCTGCTGCGCGGCGGGTGCATCCACCACGACAACGGCGTCCTCGGCGCGGCGAGCCCTGCGGAAGCGGACTGGCGGCGCGTGCGCAAAATGAAGGAGATGGGCTTCAACGCCATCCGCAGCGCGCACAACCCGATCTCCGAGAACATCCTCCGCGCGGCGGACGCGCTCGGGATGTACATCATGGACGAGACGTGGGATATGTGGTACAAGCGGAAGACCGCCCACGATTACGGCGAAGATTTTGAAGCGAACTACCGCGCCGACCTCGAAGCGATCGTCGCGCGGGATTTCAACCACCCGAGCGTCGCGATGTACTCGATCGGCAACGAGGTGACGGAGCCCGCCTCCCCGCGCGGCATCGACCTCGCGTATGAGCTGATCGAGGTCCTGCACGCGCTCGACGGGACGCGCCCCGTCACGGGCGGCATCAACCTCATGATCATGATGTCGTCTGCGGGCGGCAAGGAGACGTTCAACCCCGACGCCGCGCCCGGCACGCCGGAGGCCGCCATGCTGGAGGCCGCCGAAGACGCGGAGACTGCGGAGACCCCCGAGGTGCAGCCGAAGAAGAAGGAGAAGCAGGGCGGCCTTTCGGGCATGAACTCCACGATGTTCAACCTCATCACGTCGGTCGTCGGGACGAACATGAACAAAGCCGCGAACGGCAAAAAGGCCGACCAGGTGACGACGCCCGTCCTCGACGCGCTCGACATCGCGGGCTACAATTACGCCTCCGGGCGCTACCCGCTCGAGGCGAAGGCCCACCCGAACCGCCTCATCCTCGGCAGCGAGACCTTCCCGCAAGACATCGCGAAAAACTGGGCGATGGTCGAAAAATTCCCGTACCTCGTCGGCGACTTCATGTGGACGGCGTGGGATTACCTCGGCGAGACCGGCATCGGCGCGTGGAGCACCGCGCCGGACGCGAAGGGCTTCTCGAAGCCGTACCCGTGGCTGCTCGCGGACACCGGCGCGATCGACATCCTGGGCGACCCGAACGCGGAGATGTTCTGGGCGAACGCCGCGTGGGGCCAGCTCAAGAACCCCGCCGTCACGGTGCAGCCGCCCGTACGCCCGGGCGAAAAGCTCGCGGGCGCCGTGTGGCGCGGGACGAACGGCATCCCTGTCTGGAGCTGGAAGGGCTGCGCGGGCATCCCCGTCGTCGTGGAAGTCTTCTCGCAGGATCCCGCCGTCGAGCTCTTCCTGAACGGCGCGTCCTACGGCAAAAAGGCCGTGAAGGAGTGCCGCGCCGTGTTTAAGCTCCCCTACGCGCCGGGCATCCTGCGCGCCGTCTCCTACGACGCGCACCGCGTCCCGACCGGCGAGACCGTGCTCCGCTCCGCGATGGGCCGGCTCTCGGTCCGCGCCGAGGCCGAAACGGAGACCGTCGCGCCGAACGGCGTCGCGTACGTCTCGGTCTCCGTCGTCGGCGAAAACGGCGAGCTCGAGGGCGCGGCGGACACGAAGCTCTCCGTCGAGGTCGAAAACGGGACGCTCCTCGCCTTCGGCAGCGCGAACCCGCGCACCGAGGAGCGCTTTGAGGACGGCGCGTACACCACGTATCACGGCCGCGCGCAGGCGATCGTCCGTGCGGGCGAAAGCGGCACGGTGACGGTGTGCGTGAAGGGCGAGGGCCTCGCGGAAGCGAAGGCTGAGATCGCCGTACAATAAAACCGGAGGAATTGAAAATGGAAAACAACACCGAAGCGCCGCGCAAGAAGCGCGTGCTCAGTATGTCGCAGTCGACGGGGATGTTCACCCTCGGCAACTATCTCGGCGCGCTCAAGAACCACGTCGCGCTGCAGGACGAGTACGAGTGCTTCTACGCGCTCGCCGACCTGCACGCGATCACGGTCCGGCAGGACCCGGCGGAGTTCCGCAAAAACACCCGGAACGTCTACGCCATGCTGATGGCGGTCGGGCTTGACCCGGAGAAGTGCGTGCTCTTCATCCAGAGCATGGTGCCGGAGCACGCGCAGCTCGCGTGGATCCTCAACTGCTACACGCAGTTCGGCGAGCTCTCCCGCATGACGCAGTTCAAGGACAAATCCGCCCGCCACGCCGACAACATCAACGCGGGCCTCTTCACCTACCCGTGCCTGATGGCGGCGGACATCCTGCTCTATAACGCGGATTACGTCCCGGTCGGCCACGACCAGAAGCAGCACGTGGAGCTCGCGCGCGACATCGCGGAGCGCTTCAACAACCTCTACTCCCCGACGTTCACCGTGCCGGAGGTCATGTTCGGCAAGGCCGGCGCGCGCGTCATGAGTTTGCAGGACCCGACGAAGAAAATGTCGAAGTCCGACGAGAACATGAGCGGCACGATCCTCCTCACCGACACCCCCGAGGAGATCATGAAGAAGTTCAAGCGCGCGAAGACCGACAGCGGTTCCGAGATCCGGCGCGGCGAGGACAAGCCCGGCATCAACAACCTCATCGACATCTATTCCGGCGTGACCGGAAAGTCGTATGAGGAGATCGAGCGCGAGTTCGAGGGCAAGGGCTACGGCGATTTCAAGACCGCCGTCGGCGAAGCCGTCGTCGCGGAACTGCGCCCGGTGCAGGAAAAGTACGCGCAGCTGCAAAAGGACAAGGCGTACCTCGAAAACTGCTGGCACGAAGCCGCCCCGAAAGCCGAGGCCGTCGCGCGGCGCACGCTGCAGAAGGTCATGCGGAAGGTCGGGTATCTGGCCTGAACCGCAGGAAAAAAGGAGACTGAAAATGGCAAAGCATATGCGGGGCGAAATGCCCGCCCAAAAGAACAGCCGGCCCGAGCCGCCGGCATATCCGAGAGAACCGAGGGAGACGGAGCCCGAGCGCCCCGAGACCGCGCCCTACGACGACTACGGCGACTATGACGGCGAAGACGAGGCGGACTTCCCCGAGGACGACGGCTACGGCTACGGGTCGGAGGAACCTCCCCGGCGCGGCAGGGACATCTATCAGGAGCAAATGCGCCGCGCGCCGAGACCGAAGCGCCGCCACCCGTTCCCCGTGGCGCCGTTCGCGGTGCTGCTGTTCATCGCGGCCGCAGCGCTGCTGGTGTTCGCGCTCTGGAAGGGCGGCATCCTGGACCCGGTGATCCACCGCGTCTTCCCGACGCCGACCCCGGTGCCGACCGCCGTGCCGACCGCAGAGCCCACGGAGGAACCGACCCCCACCCCGGAACCGACTGAGGAACCGACGCCCACGCCCGAGCCGACCGCGACGCCGGAGCCCACGCCCCCCGCGATCCCGGACGACGGCACGGAAGGGTACCTCTCAAGCGACGTGCTCATCTACGGCAACGCCGCGTTCGAGCTCTTCTACGGCAGCGACGATATGGCCGCCGCCTACGCATCGCTCATCAACGGCTTTGCGGAGGAGCTCCCGGGCATCCGCACGTACGACATGGTGGTCCCGAACCACTCGGCGTTCGGCGTGCCGGAGCGCGTCAACGACTATTACGGCTGTATGTCCCAGCGGCAGAACACGACGGCGGTCTATGAGAACCTCTCGCCCGACGTGGTCCCGGTGGACGTCTTCGACATCCTGAACCTCCACAACAACGAGCCCATCTACCTGAACACGGACACCCACTGGTCGTCGCTCGGCGCGTACTACGCCTATACGAAGTTCGTGGAGGTCGCGGACGCCGGAACGCCCGCAGCGCTCGACGACTTCGAGAAGACCACCTACACGGGCATCACAGGCTATCTCGCCTTCGCGACCGGGGAGGACGTGCTCTACGCGAACCCGGATTCTCTCGACGTCTACGACCCGAAGTTCTCCTACACCTGCGAGGCTTCCTACGACGGGCAGGAGTTCTTCGAGACCGACATCAACACCCACAATTCGGAACTGGGCTACGCGATGTTCCTCGGCGGGGACATGGGATGCGTGCGGATCACAAACAACGAGCTCTCCACGGGCCGCAAGCTCCTCATCATGAAGGACTCCTACGGCAACGCGCTCGTCCCCTTCCTCACGGCGAACTTCGACGAGGTCCACGCGGTGGATTTCCGCTATTTCAGCGGGTATCTGCCGGAATACTGCCTCGAGCACGGGATCACCGACGTGCTGTTCTTCAACAACGTCATGACGGTGAACACCTCGATGCAGCACGACTCCATGGCGACGCTGTTCAACTGACCGGCAAAACGCGAAAAGGCCGCTCTCCAAAACGGGAGCGGCCTTTTGAATGCTAGAATCAGGACAAAAAACGGAACGGGAGACCGATCTCCGGTCTCCCGTTCCTTGGCGCGCTTGAAGGGACTCGAACCCCCGACCTACTGGTTCGTAGCCAGTCACTCTATCCAGCTGAGCTACAAGCGCATACGCCCTGACAGCTTTATCATTATACGACGTTGTCCTCGGTTTGTCAAGGGCTTTTCCAAAAAAAACAATGCGCGCTCAGAATTTCCCTGCGCGCTTCAGCGCGGCGAGCTTGAGGATGGCGGTCTGCGTCTTGCCGTCCGTGATCTCGTTTTCGAGCACCATCCGCTCCGCCTCCGCGAGCGGGATGCGCTCCACCTCGAGGAACTCGTCCTCGTCGAGGTGCTGCGCCGTATACCCCGCCACATGGCACGCCCAGATGCGGATGATCTCCCCGCAGTACCCTGGGGACGGGTAGAAATTCCCGAGAAACACGTAGTCCTCGCCGACCGTGCCGGTCTCCTCGGCCTGCTCGCGCTTGACCGCCTCGAAGGGGTCCTCCCCCTTTTCGAGCTTGCCCGCCGGGAGCTCCAGCAGGACCTCGCGGTACGGGTAGCGGAACTGCCGCACGAACAGCAGCTCGCCGTTCTCCGTGCACGCGGCGACGCAGACGCCGCCGTTGTGCTCGACGACCTCGCGCTTCGTGTGCTCCCCGTTTGCGAGCTCCACGTCGTCGTGGCGCACCCGGATGATCCTGCCCTCAAATTTGACCTCGCTGTGCAGCGTTTTTTCCCAGAGCTCCATCGCCTTTTCCTCGCTTTCCGGCGTACCCGCCGTGTGTCTCGATCGATTCTATGATCGCGCCGAACGCGGATTTCACAAATCCCGCAGAACCGATAGTCATTTCCCGCTCTCTCGCGCTTTGCGAAACGTACCTCCGCGCTGCGCGGGAAAACCCGCTCGCCGGGAAGCCGCTCCGCGCGGCAAACCGGCGGGCAAATGGGGCTCCGTTTTTCCAGCGCCCCCGCGGTCAAGCCATCCATGCGCGAAGCGCGCGAATATCCACCAAAGCCCGCAGAAGCGAAAGTCATTTCCCGCTCTTCCGCGCTTTGCGAAGCATATCCCCAGCACCGCGCGTGAAAACTGCTCGCCGGGAAGCCGCTCCGCGCGGCAAACCGGCGGGCAAGCAGAAAACCGCTTTTCAGCGCCGTCATGGGAATCCGTACCACCGGTATTATACCACCGGCGGGGCGGTTTGTAAATCCGAAATTCATCTGTAAAAATTCTTCCCGCCTCTTGCGTTTTTTGCGGCTTTGTGGTACAGTATAAGCATTCCGAAAGTTGACATAAATGTCCGGCGCCGGTCCGCGCGCCCGAAAAAGGAGGATAATACCATGCTGTTGAATTTCCTGCTGCCGAAACACTCCGGAAAGCGCCTCGCGCTTTTGCTGCTCTCCGTCCTGCTGTGCGCGCTGCTTTGCGCCTGCGCCGGCACTTCGCAGACGTCCGAATCGCCGTCCACGTCCCCATCGCCGTCCCCCTCGATGACCGGCGCGCCGGAACCCACGCCGCGCCCCGAATCGGAATCGTCGCCGGAGGAGGAAGCGGGCGTTTCCGAAAACCATTCCGGGATGCTCCCTGCGCCGGAGGTCGGCAGCCGGGAGTTCGTCGAGGAATTCCTGCTGAACCCCATCGACGCGCAGTTTGAGGAGGGGATGTCGCTCGCGTCCTCCGTCGCGGAGATGCTGGAGGTGTGTACGGACGTCTCCGAAAAATGGAACGCGCAGATCGACTCGATGTACACGCAGCTCGTCGCTGAGGACGCGGACCCCGAGGTCGCGGAGCGGATCACGGAGTCGCAGGCGAAGTGGCTCTCCGAGCAGGAGGACGCGCTCGCCGAGATCCGGGAGGCCGTCGACGAGAACGACTCCATGTCTCCGCTTTCCGCCGCCGAGAACGTCATGCTCTACTACCGTGCCCGCGCGATCGAGCTCTGCGCCGAATTTTACGCGCAGACCGGTTCTCTGTCCTTCGGCTGAGCCGCACTGCACAAACGAAAAGAAACAGGCCCCGGCGCACGCTCTTTGCGGTGCGCTGGGGTTTTGCTTTTCCACGCTGCCCTGCACGAGGCGCGGCCCTTTGCGGGGGAGTTCGCCCGTGCGGGCAGGTTTCGTGACGGCTTTCCGCGCAGACCGGCTCTCTCTTCTTCGGCTGAGCCGCACTGCACAAACAAACAAGAAACAGGCCCCGGTGCACGCTTTTTGCGTTGCGTTGGGATTTCGCTCTTTCCGCGCCGTTCTGCATACGAGGCGCGGCTTTTGCGCCGGAGCTCTCCCGTGCGGGCCGGTTTCCCGGCGGCTTTCCGAGCAGACCGGTTCTCTGTCCTTCGGCTGAGCCGCACCGCTCAAACGAAAAGGAAACAGACCTCGACGCACGCTTTTCGCGCTACGCTGGGGCTTCGTTCTTTCCGCGCCGCCCTGCACAGGGCGCGGCCTTTGCGGTGGGGCTCGTGCGGGCTGTTTTTGCGGCAGCTTTCCGCGCAGACTGGCTCCCTGTCTTTTCGGCTGAGCCCCACTGCGCAAATGAAAAAAGCCGGCCCCGGCGCTCGTTTTGAACTGCCCCAGATTATACAGACAGCACAAAAAAGCCTCTAAGCAGGAAATATGAAGATTTAAGCGGAGTGGCG
>CANQIG010000096.1 GCA_947623765.1 uncultured Clostridia bacterium
GCCCTCCTGATAGGCGGTCGGCGGCGCCCACTGCGTTCCCGCCATGCAGACCGTAAAGCCCCGGAGCGTGATATAATCGACGCCCTCCCGCTTCGGATAGAAGCACGCGGCGCGCGCCGTGATCTCCACGTTCTCCGCGTTCGGGTCGAGCTCGTGAAAGTTCGACCAGAAGACCGTCTCGTTCTTTTCGGCGTCCTGTTCGGCATACCAAGTGTAGACCGAAAAATCCGGGTCCCACGAGACTTCGTTCCGGACGGGACGTTGCACCCCGTCGAGGCTCGTCACCTCGTAGAGCGATTTTCCGTTCAGGAACACGTCGCCGGTGTGCGCGACCATGTCCGCGATGAACCAGTCGCCGGAAACCCGCGTCGTGTAGGGGTTGCGGTCCGAGAAAATGCCGTTCGAGACGCGCGCCGTCCAGACGCCGTCGCCGAGCGGTTGCCACGTTTTCACCGACTCCGCACCGGAAATGACTGCACCGAGCGGTTCCTCGGAGATGTACTCGACCGGAGCGCCCTCGACGCCGCCGTTCTGCGGGTCGACCCATTCGCGGTAAACGCCGGGCGCGACGAAGACCTTGTCTCCGGCTTTCGCGAGAGCCGCTGCTTCGCCGATTGTCAAAAACGGTTTCGCTTTTGTGCCGTCGCCGCCTCTTGCGGCTTTGCAGGAAACGTAATATTCCATGTGATCCACTCCTTTATTTTTTTCGGACCGCCGTAAAGCGGCAGACCGAATGATTTCAGTTTTTTTGAGGACATTTTTCTGCCTGTCCGTTTAGTCCTGCCGCTCCCAGTCGTTTGTGAAACATTCCCGGAACCGCGCCATGAATGAAGGTTCTTCGTCGGCTGCGTAGAGGTGGGAGATGTCCCCAAAGCCGATCGTGCGGAACTGGGCGATCCCTTCGCGGCGCTCCTCCGTGACGACCGTCGTGACGGAGGACGGCAGAGCGCAGAAGCCGTGCCACAGCACCATGGGGGAGACGTGCAGCAGATGGCTGAGCAGAACGCACATGACGCCGAAGTGGCAGAAGAGCATGAGCGTGTCGTTGTTCGGCGCTTCGGCGCGGTAGAACCTTCCGTCCCGCCGGTAGCCGTTTTGCTCGAGGAGACGGTCGAACTCGCCGGTGACCCAGTCGTACCGGGCTTTCACGTTCCCATTCGCCATCGCGTCGGGTAAATGCCAGCTGTCATACGAATAGAACCGCTCGTCCGCCGTCCAGTCCTCGGGCAGCCAGTCCCATGGGATGGTCTTGTGGTCCTGCCTGTCGGGCCGGTCGATGGGCGCGATGAACTCTTCCAGCCACGGACATTCCTCCGCGGACCTTCCGACCTTTTCCAGCGTCGGCGCGGCGGTCGCCTTTGCGCGGCCCATCGTGGAGACGTAATACGCGCGGGCTTCGATCCTAGAGAGCCGCCGGGAGAGCAGTTCCGCTTCCCGAAAGCCCTTTTCCGTGAGGGAGTCGACGGCGTAATCCGGCTCCGCGTGTCGAATCAGCAGCAGTTTCATGGGGATCCTCTTTCTTGATCGATTCTCGCTCCTGCGGCGGATTTAATTTTATTCCGCCGCTTTGACGTATGCCTCGGCGAGTTCCGGGAAGAACCATGTGCGGTTATAGCGGTCATAGAGGCCGAAGTTCTCCGCGCCGACGCCGCGCCGGTTGTTGTCCCAGACGACGCAGGCGATGCCGAGTCTTTTCGCGGAGCGCACGTAGTAATCCGCCCATGCGCAGCGGTCCTCGGGGTTGTTTTTGTTCGTCGCGCCGAATTCTCCGAGGATGACCGGGACGCCCTTTTGGATGAAGAGCTCGTCCAAGGATTGGAAGAGCCCGTCGAGCTCGCGCTTGTCGCTGTCCGTGAACGTGCCGGGAGCCTTATCGTTCATCGCGAAGTTGTACGGCGCGTACGCATGGACGGACATGATGATCCGGTCGTCCTCGGGAAGTTCCATTTCCCGCAGAACGCCGGGGTCTGAAGTCGCGGCGTAGCTCGGCACGAGAATGTACCGGCCCGCGTTCTTGCCGCCTGTCGCACGGATCGCACCGACGATCTCGCGGTTCAGTTCATAGACGACCGCGCGCTCCTCGGGCGTGCCGCCCATCCATTCCTTGGGGCTGCCCTCCGTGCGGGGCTCGTTCAGCGTTTCAAACAGAAGTCGCTCGCCGTAGTCGTCAAAATGTTCCGCGATCTGTGTCCAGAGGGCCTTCATCTTTTCGACGCTTTTGCGCAGCGTCTCCTCGCTCTCCACACAGCCGCCGATGTCATAGTAGGCGTTGTCGTGATGGGAATTGAGGATGACATACATCCCGTTCTCATACGCGTAATCGACGACCTCCTGCACGCGCGCCATCCACTCCGCGTCGACCGTGCCCTCAGCGTCGCAGTGCTGGCCCCACGAGACCGGAACGCGCAGCGTGTCGAAGCCCATATCCCGGATGTCGAGGATCATCTCCTCCGTGGTTTTTGGGTTGCCCCATCCGGTCTCGGCGGAGAGGCCGCAGCCGGAGGCGTCCAGCGTGTTTCCGAGATTCCATCCGATCTTCATTTTGCTGACGAATTCCAAGCTGTTTTTGCCCATGGTGCCCTCCTTTTCCGCATTTGACGTTCCGCATCCCGAAAGAAGCAGAAGCAGTGCGAGCAGTAAAACGGTGAACCTTCGGAATGTTTTCATGGCGGCTGCCTCCTGCACCGAGCGTCGGAGCGCTGGGGATTTCTTCCTCAATTATACAGGGAAACATGGGAAAATGCAAGGGCGAAGGGACAAAGCGGCGGCTTTTCCGTTTCAAACTTTTTCGGGCGGTCGGTGCGCTTCTCCCCACACGCAAAGCGCGTCCAAAATGTGCATCAGAGACTGGCCGCGTTCGGTCAGGGAATACTCCACCTTCGGCGGGATTTGCGGGTATTCCTTCCGAAGGATCAGCCCGTCCGATTCGAGCTCTTTCAGGTTCAGGCTGAGGGTCTTGTCGGAAACGGTTTTCAGGTAGCGTTTCAGCTCGTTGAACCGCACCACCTCGAATTCCATCAGGCAGTATAAGATCACTGGCTTGTGTTTCCCGGAAATGAGGGAAAGGGCGTAGTGAAAGCCAGTGTCTTCAAAATTCGCGTTTTCGATGTATTTTCGGATCATAGCTCTCCTCCCGGAAAGTACCTTTCCAAAATGACAGTACTTGTTTTTCGTCTACCGCCTGCTATAATTATAGACGACGGCGGGAGCGCTGTCAATCCAATTGCAGAGAAGAGGGCTTAGAATGAGGAAAAAACTCAAGATCACAGAAGGGATTTTCCCGATGCCGGTACTGATGGTCGCCACCTACAACGAGGACGGCAGCGTCAACGTGATGAACGCCGCGTGGGGGACGATGCAGGAGCGCGATACCGTCGCGCTGAACCTGACCGAGACCCATAAGACGGTGCAGAACATCCGGCAGAGAGGCGCGTTCACGGTCAGCATCGCCGATGCCGCCCATGTCAAGGAGGCGGATTATTTCGGCGTGGAGACCGGCAACAAAGAGCCGAACAAGCTGGAAAAAGCGGGCCTCACGGCGGTCAAGGCGGAGACTGTAGACGCGCCGGTGATCCGCGAATTTCCGCTGTGCTTGGAGTGCGAATTCCTAGAGTATCAGGAGAACCGGTACGGCTGCGGCGTGATCGGGAAGGTCGTCAATGTGACGGCGGACGAAAGCGTGATGCCGGACGGGAAGCTCGATATGTCGCTCGTAAATGCGATCGCTTTTGACCCGTATACGCATGGGTATTATCGGGTATTTGGGCGTGTCGGGGAAGCATTTAAGGACGGTTTGCAGGTAAAATAAGGGCAGCGAATCTGCGGCGCGCTTCGATACGGAGATCTTTTCCGTATCCGGGCGCGCCGCTTTTTTTGTCGGCATCGGCGAGAAGCGAACGGGACCACGTTCCAGGGTGTGGAACGCGGTCCCGGAAGGGCGGGAACGGGTGAAAGGGTCTCAGTCCTCGAGGACCCGGCCATCGACGGAAAGGGTGACGACCTGCCACGGGAGGAACTTCCCGCTCTTTTGGATCGCCTGTTTTACCGCCTCTTCCAGTCCTCCGCAGCAGGGGACCTCCATGCGCAGGACCGTGACGCTCCGGATCTCGTTGAGCCGGAGGATCTCGGTCAGTTTTTCGCTGTAATCCACGCCGTCGAGTTTCGGGCAGCCGATCAGCGTGACACGGCCGCGCATGAACGAGGCGTGGAAATTCGCGTAGGCGTACGCGGTGCAGTCCGCAGCGACGAGGAGCTTCGCGCCCTGAAAATACGGCGCGGAGAGCGGCGCGAGCTTGATCTGGCACGGCCACTGCGCGAGCTGCGAGGGAACGGGCCCTTCCGCGCGGGGCGCGAAGGGCGGCGGGGGCGGAGGCGTGAGCGTGCGCGGACGCGCGCCGGAACACCCGCCCCCGTGCGGATGCGCTGCATGGCGGTGTTCCCCGGGCAGGCCCTGTGCTTTTGCCGCCTGAACGGCGGCTTCGTCGTAGGCGGGCGCCTCGCGCTCCTCAAAGGAGATCGCGCCGGTCGGACATTCCGGGAGACAGTCGCCCAAGCCGTCGCAGTGATTCTCCCTGGCGAGGCGAGCCTTTCCGTCGACCATTTCGATCGCGCCCTCGTGGCACGCCGCCGCACAGGCGCCGCAGCCGCTGCATTTTTCCGTGTCGATTTTGATGATCCTGCGAATCATACGGTTTCGTCCTCCTCCAAAAGATTTTGAAATGTTCGGATCTTCTCCAAAGTTTCGCGAAGCGCGTCTTTCCCGACGGGATACCGCATCAGGACGAGCGCTTTGCAGAAGAGCCTGAGGTCCGGTCTCCTCCCGCTCTTTTGCAGAGAGAGACGCTGCGCAGAGCGCGCTGAGGATCGCCCGCTTCACGTTGCGGCAGGCGGGCGGCTCCGCGTCGAGGCGCGCCATATCGAAATCCGAGGTGTTCCCGCAGGGAGATGAGACCGCGAATTTATCGTGTCGATCTTGATGATCCTGCGAATCATACGGTTTCGTCCTCCTCCAAAAGATTTTGAAATGTTCGGATATCATCCAAAGTTTCGCGCAGCGCGTCTTCCCTGACGGGGTACCGGATCAGGACGAGCGCTTTGCAGAAGAGCCTGAGGTCCGGCCTTCTCCCGCCCTTTTGCAGGGAGAGAGCTGCCGCGCAGAGCGCGCCGAGGATCTCCCGCTTCACGTTGCGGCAGGCGGGCGGCTCCGCGGCGAGGCGCGCCATGTCGAAATCCGAGGTGTTCCCGCAGGGAGACGCGCAGGACGCACAGGACGGCGAGACCGCGAATTTTTCCGCGCGGACCGCGTCCGCCGTTTCGCGCGCAAGATGTTCGTCAAAGCCCGGCAGGCACGGCGCGGCGAGCGCGGATACGATCACGCTTTCGGTCCGCTCGGTTTTCGCGCCGGTCTCCAAAGCGCCTGCAAGCCCGATCAGCGCGCCGAAGATCTCCTCCATGCGGTTTCCCCCTTCCTTCGTCAGGTTTCTAATTGATTGTAACACGGGCAGCGGGAGAAGTCAATGCGGGCGGGAGGGAGAAGGAGGGGATTTGGCGGGCGTTTTGCTTTGGAAAAAATCCGTTGCAACGGCAACCGTTTGGGTGTATAATGAAAAACGGTGATGCTATATGGTCAAACTGCGCCGTTTCATCGGCGGGAACAAAAAAGAAGTGGATATGACCGAGGGAAACATCGCGGGACATCTTCTCTCCTTCGCGCTGCCGCTTCTTGTGGGAAATGTTTTTCAACAGCTCTATAACGCCGTCGATACGTGGGTCGTCGGGAACTATGTGAGCAACGAGGCGTTTTCCGCCGTCGGGACGGTCGGGCCGATCATCAATATGCTGATCGGCTTCTTTCTCGGCCTTGCGAGCGGCGCGGGCGTTGTGATCTCGCAGTATTACGGCGCACACCGCTACGACAAGGTACAGGATACGGTGCACACTTCGATCCTGCTGACGCTGATCATGGCGGTGGCGTTCACAGTCCTCGGGATCGTGCTGACGCCGTTTCTCCTGCGCCTGATGAACACGCCGGCGGAGGTCTTCCCGGAGTCTTCCGCATATCTGACCATCTATTTCGCGGGCGTGATCGGGCTGATGATGTACAACATGGGTTCCGGCATCCTGCGCGCAGTGGGCGACTCCAAACGGCCCTTCTATTTTCTCGTGGTCTCCGCCGTTTTGAACATCATTCTCGATCTTCTCTTTGTGCTTGCGTTCCATATGGGGGTCAGCGGCGTGGCGTTTGCGACGGTGATCTCGCAGTGCGTCTCGGCGGTGCTCGTCACGGTGACGCTGATGCGCGCCGATTCCTCGGTGAAGCTTAGCTGGCGGAAGCTGAAGATCCATCTGGATATGCTCGCGAAGATCGTCAAGGTGGGGATCCCCGCCGCGATCCAGATGGCGATCACGGCGTTCTCGAATATCTTTGTGCAGTCCTACATCAACTATTTCGGCGCGGACTGTATGTCCGGGTGGACGGCCTACAACAAGATCGACCAGCTGATCTGGCTGCCAATGCAGTCGCTGGCGCTCGCCGCGACGACGTTTGTTGGTCAGAACCTCGGGCTCGGGAGAGTGGAGCGCGCGAAGAAGGGCATCCGTACGGCGTTCCTCATGGCGGTCGCGGGCACGGTCCTCTGCATGATCCCCTGTATGCTCTTTGCCGGGCCGCTCGTCGCGTTTTTCAACAGCAAGCCCGAGGTCGTCGACTACGGCGTTCTGCTGCTGCACTGGATCACGCCGTTCTACTTCCTGCCCTGCATCAACCAGATCTATTCCGGCGCGCTGCGCGGCGCGGGGAACAGCCGCGCGCCGATGCTCATCATGCTGGCTTCATTCGTCGTGTTCCGGCAGATCTATCTCTTTGTCGTCGCGAATTTTATCTCGAACACCATTGTGCCCATCGCCATGAGCTACCCCGCGGGCTGGTTCCTTTGCAGCGCGCTGACGCTGCTCTATTACCGCAGGGTGCATCTCGCGAGCTCGCGCCTTGTGGAGGACGAGCCGCAAGAAGCCGAACAGGCAGAACAGGCGTAGGAGGGCAGGAATGGATCAGTTTTCAAGGACGCGGCGCGTGATCGGGCCGGAGGCGGTGCGTCGCCTTGCCGCCTGCCGCGTCGCGGTGTTCGGGCTCGGCGGCGTGGGCTCCTACGCCGTAGAGGCGCTCGCGCGGGGCGGGATCGGCGGGCTGGACCTGATCGACGACGACAAGGTCTGCCTGACGAACCTGAACCGCCAG
>CANQIG010000097.1 GCA_947623765.1 uncultured Clostridia bacterium
TACAAGGAAGTCCTCGACGTGCTGATGCCGTACCTTTTGGAGGAGGTATGAACCCGCTTTCGGAGGACGTGCGCTTTCTCACGCACCGCGCGCTCTGGGAGACGGAGAACCTGATCGCGTGCGTGCCGGACGCGCTCTGGGACAGGCGGTACGATGGGCTGCCCATGTGGAAATACCTCTTTCATACGCTCTACTCCATGGACCGTTGGTTCATCGATCCGAACGATCCCGACTACCGGGACCCCGATCCGCGCGCGCCAAGGCGCGCCGACCTCAACGACGTCCCGCCCGCGGGGGAGAGCGTCTCCCGCGCGGAGATCGCATTGTATTTCGCGGCGATCCGGGAAAAGCTCGAACAGTACGTCTCCGCGCTCGAGGACGGGATGCTCTCCGAATGCCCGCCGGGCTGCGGGATGACGCGGTTCCGCCTGATCCTCGGGCAGTTCCGCCACTGGCACAGGCACATGGGGATCGTGTACGGGTTCTTGGTGGAGGACACCGGGAAATGGCCGTACGTCCTCAACATGGAAGGGGCGTATCCGGAAACGCCGATGCCGAATTACTATGAGGATGCGTGAGAGCTAATTGAAAGAATGAGGGGCGTTCCCAAGCGGGAACGCCCCGTCCGTTTACGGGTAATACGGCGCGAAGACGGTGAAGTTCAGCACCGCGAGGAAGCAGCAGGTGCGCGGGGCAGGGCCCGCAGAAGAAGGTTTTCGATCTTTCGGGCCGGGTGACAGTTGGCGACGCGTGCGCGCAGCGCAAAAGCAGGGCGTTCCCAAGCGGGAACGCCACGTTCGCTTACGGATAATACGGCGCGAAAACGGTGAAGCTCAGCACCGCGAGGAAGCAGCAGGTGCGCGAGGCAGGGCCCGCAGAAGAAGGTTTTCGATCTTTCGGGCCGGAGAACAGTTGGTGGTGCGCGCACAGCGCAAAGAGAGGGCGTTCCCAAGCGGGAACGCCCCGTCCGTTTACGGGTAATACGGCGCGAAGACGGTGAAGTTCAGCACCGCGAGGAGCAGGAGATGCGCGGGATAGAACCCGTAGAAGAAGTATTTCGCCTTTTTCGAGCCGGGCTTGCCGTTGTAGAGCGCCAGCAGCCCGACGCCGCAGAGCCCGCCGAGCAGGAAAAACGCGGAGGCCGGGCTGAACCCCTGCCCCGCCGCGAGGAGCGGCCAGTTGTAGATCAGCACGTATTCCACGGCGACGCACGCCGCGACGCAGAGGAGCCGCCAGCTCTTCTTCTCAAAGAAGACATACGGCAGGAAGATGCACGCCACGCCGATGCCCGCGTAATCCGTGTCGGCGAACTGCGCGAGCGCGATGATCCCGACCGAGAGAACGACGGCGATCCACGCGCGTCCCCTGGACGCGAAGTACTCCCAGAGGAAGCAGCAGACCGCGCCGAGGAAGAGCGTGAAGAGTACGTTGTGCATCCCGAAAGTCAGTTCGCGTTCGATCGCGAGGTTGAAGGGGATCTCGGAGATCAGCGCGAACACGCCGAGCCGCAGCAGGTATTTTTTCGGGTCCCGGGTGTAGGCGCAGCCCTGCGTGATGCCGTAGGCGAAGATCGGAAAGGCCAGCCGCCCGACGCAGCGCATGACGTAGTTGCCGTAGTAGGTCACCACGTAATCCACGCCGAAGACCTCAAAGAGAAACGGCTGGAGCGGTATCACGAGCACCGCCGCGATGTGGTCGATGAGCATCGCGGCGGCCGCGATCCATTTGAGTTTGTTCCATGTCATTGGGAAAACCCCTTTGGTCCGTGCGGATTTTTCCTAAATTATAGCGAAAAAGCGCGGAAAAGTCAATTTCCGTTTGGGGAGCTTCTCACGGGAGAACAGCAAAATAGAAAATTTGTTCGTTTGCTCTTGCTTTTTTTGCACGGATACGGTATAATAAGAGGCAAGAATTGCAGAAATTTCCGTGGGAGGCAAGAGAAATGGCGGTCAAAAAGGAAAACGCGAAGGTCACGAAGAATACCGGCGAGATCAAGCCGGAGGATAAACTCAAGGCGCTGGAAACGGCGCTGACGCAGATCAAGAAGCAGTTCGGCGAGGGCGCGGTCATGCGGCTCGGGCAGAGCAGCGCGCTGAACATCGAGAGCATCTCGACGGGCTCCATCGCGCTGGACCTCGCGCTCGGGGTCGGCGGGCTCCCGCGCGGGCGCATCATCGAGGTCTACGGGCCGGAATCCTCCGGCAAGACGACGCTCGCGCTGCACTGCGTCGCCGAGGCGCAGAAGGCCGGCGGCAATGCGGCGTTCATCGACGTCGAGCACGCGCTGGACCCGGTCTACGCGGCGGCGCTCGGCGTGGACGTCGATTCGCTGCTCGTCTCGCAGCCGGACACCGGCGAGCAGGCGCTCGAGATCACCGAGGCGCTCGTGCGCTCGAACGCGATCGACGTGATCGTCGTCGACTCGGTCGCGGCGCTCGTGCCGCGCGCGGAGATCGAGGGCGAGATGGGCGACAGCCACGTGGGTCTGCAGGCGCGCCTGATGTCGCAGGCGCTGCGCAAGCTCGCGGGCGCGATCTCGAAATCGAACTGCGTCGCGATCTTCATCAACCAGCTCCGCGAGAAGGTCGGCATCGTCTACGGCAACCCGGAGGTCACGCCGGGCGGCCGTGCGCTGAAGTTCTATTCCTCCGTCCGGCTGGACGTGCGGAAGAAAGAGGTCATCAAGAACGGTACGGAGAACGTCGGCTCCCGTACGAAGGTCAAGATCGTGAAGAACAAGGTCGCCCCGCCGTTCCGCGAGGTGGAGTTCGACGTGATGTACGGGCAGGGCATCTCGAAGACCGGCGAGCTGCTGGACCTCGCCGAAAAGCTGAACATCATCCAGAAGAGCGGCGCGTGGTTCTCCTATAAGGACGGCAGGATCGGGCAGGGCCGCGACAACGCCAAGAAATATCTGCAGGACAACCCGGAGGTCTTCGAGGAGGTCGCGGAGCAGGTCCGCGCGAACGCCGGGAGCCTCTACGCGAAGCCCGGCGTGCCCTCGGGCAGCGAGCCGAAGCCCGTCTCCATCGAGGCGGAGGAGCGGCCCGCCGCGCCCGTGACCGCCGCCGCCGCGAAGGCCGACATCGACATCACCGTCGATGACGACGACTGATCCGGATGAAGATCACAGACGCCGCGCCGCGCCGCAAGCGGCTGTACCAGCTCTTCCTCGACGGCGAATCCGCGGTGAAGGTCGACATGGAGACGTGGCTGCTCAGCGGCCTTGCCGTCGGGGATGAGATCGACGACGAGACGCTCCGCGCGCTGCTGGAGCAGTCCGCGAAGCGGCGCGCCGAGGAGAAGGCGCTCTTCCTGCTCGAGCACCGCGCGCACTCCAAAAAGGAGCTCACGGAGAAGATCGCCCGCGCCGAGTACGACCGCGCCGCCGCCGCGAGAGCCGCCGACCGCATGGAGGAGCTCGGCCTCCTCGACGACGGGGCCTACGCGCGCGGCCTCGCGCGGGAGCTGTTCGGGCGGAAGAAATTCGGTGCGCGCCGCGTGCAGCAGGAGCTGCGGCAAAAGGGCGTGGACGATACGGTGATCGAGGCCGTGCTCGCGGAGTTCGCGCCGGAGACGGACGGCGCGCGGGACGCGATCCGGGAGATCGTCGAAAAGAAGTACCCCGCCGCGTTCGAGGACGAGAAGGTCCGCCGCCGCGCCGTCGCGGCGCTGCAGAGGTACGGCTATTCCTTTGAGGACATCATGGCGGTCCTCAGGGAAGAATAAATCCAACGGCTGATCCGGCGGCTCCGCATCCCATTTTGGGGAGAGGGGCCGCACGGTTTCGGGTGAACTTTATCACACGAGGGAAAATATGAACATCACGATCGAAAAGCTCTCCGGAGCAAACATGGCGGACTTCTTTGATTTCTTCGACAACCGTGCGTTTTCGGACGGTTCGCCTTTCGCGCCCTGCTACTGCAACGCGTTTTATCTGACGCCCGAGGAGGTCGGCGAGGGCATCGGCGCGCGTTCCGACGCGCTCGGCGGCGGCATGGAAGGCCTTGCGCTTGCGCTGAAGGAATCCGCGAAGGAACTCATCGAAAAGGGGATCATGCACGGGTATCTCGCCTATGCGGACGGGATCGCCATCGGCTGGTGCAACGCGAACGACCGGCAGAATTACGTCCGCGCGGGTTCGTTTGTCCCCCATGTGAGACGCGACGAGGACTACTACATCGCAGACGGCGAGCGCGGGAAGGTCAAATCCCTTGTCTGCTTTGAGATCGCGCCGGAGTACCGCGGAAAGGGCGTCGCAAAGGCGCTGCTGCGCCGGGTCTGCGACGACGCGGAGAAGGACGGGTACGATTTTGTCGAGGTGTACCTGCAGGTCACGGAAACGTTTTCGGCGCGCGATTTTACCGGGCCGATGGAGATGTACGGCCATTTCGGCTTTGCGGAAACGGAGCGGCGCGGCAAAACCGTTGTGATGCGAAAGAAATTGCCGTGAAGCTGCGCTTTTGCGGCGCAGGCTTTTCCGATCGGGGGGCAAAAAGCGGCGGATCGATCCGTGCGCTTGCATTATACCTAAGTTATAGCAAATCATAGCATAGAGGAGTTCTTTGAAATGGAACAGCACGTGGTGACCGTTCGACCGCTGTGCCCCGAGCTGTGTGAAGATTGGCTCGGCTTTTTTGAGAACATCGCGTTCGCCGATCACGGGGAGTGGGCGTTCTGCTACTGTCTGGAGGGGCATTTGGACTCGGCAGCGAACGACAAGCTGACAGAGCCAAAGGACCGCAGAAAAAAGGCGGTCGATCTGATCGAAACGGGTGAAATGCAAGGCTATCTCGCTTACGCAGACAACAGGGTCGTCGGCTGGTGCAATGCCAATGATCGGAAAAAATACAGATACATTGCCGAAATGTTTCAGGGGACCGGGTATCGGCCAGACGATCCGGCAGACGCGAAGGTAAAGTCGGTGTATTGCTTTTTGGTCGCAGCTGCATACCGGGGGCAAGGGATCGCGCAAAGCCTGCTGGAACGTGTATGCGAAGATGCGGCGCGGGGCGGATATTCCTGCGTGGAGGCGTATCCGTTTTCAGACAAACAGTTTGAATATCCGTATCACGGCACTTCCGGCATGTATGGGAGAAACGGTTTTGTTGAAATCGCGGATCTGGGTTTTGTAAAAGTCGTGCGCAGAAATTTATCCTGCCAATAAATCGCCCGTTTCCCGAAAAGAACAGCGAGGTCATCCCGTATCCTTGGACACGCCGCCGAGAAATCCATTTCATCGGCATTTGAGGGATCCTATATGGCAACCAGCAAGGACTATTTGCGTTTTGTATTGGAACAGCTGTCCTCTCTCGACGGAATAGCGTGCTGTTCCATGATGGGCGAATACCTGATCTATTACCGCGGCAAGATCGCCGCTTATCTCTGCGACGGGCGTCTTTTGGTCAAGCCCGTTCCGTCAGCGATAAAAATGCTGCCCGAGGCCGAATATGACGCGATCAGCGAGGGCGGCAGAAAGAAATTGCTTCGGGTCGATGACATAGACAACCGGGAGTTTTTAACGGCTCTGTTTACGGCCATGTATGACGAGCTGCCCGAACCAAAGCCCAAGAAAAAGACAAACAAAAACGCGTCGGAAAGATAGAGATCCCTTTGCGGAGCAGGACACACGGCGCAGAGGACGGAGGGAAAGCGGCATGGAGATCAAAAGCGAACGCGTCACGGCGGCGGAGTACATCGAATTTCTGCGCAGGACGGATCTCGGGTCGCAGTACCCGAAGGAGCGCTTCCGCGAGCGGATCGAAACGCTCGTCCGGAGCGTGCCGATCAGCGTCACCGCGCGCGACGGGGAAAAGCTCGTCGGGGTGTGCTTCGGGATCACGGATTTCGCCTACTGGCTGTTCCTCACCGATCTCGGCGTCGACCGGGACTATGTGCGGCGGGGCATCGGCACGAAGATGCTGCGCCTCGCGCACGAACTCGCGGGCGGCGAGCGCGACATCATCATTTTTGTCGACGCGCACCGCGACGCGATCCCGTTCTACAAAAAGTTCGGGATGCGGGACGCGGCCGAGATCCTCGAATACGACCGCGTGGACTGGACGCGGTTCACCGTCGGAAAGGAAGAATTTTGAGCGCATGATCCGTTTTGTGCTGTTGGACATCGACGACACGCTGCTGGATTTTTCCGCCTGCGCGCGGGGATCCATGCGGCTTGCGTGCGGCGAGATGGGCCTGCCGTTTTCGGAGCGCCTCGCCGCCTGCTTTTTTGAGATCAACCCGAAGCTCTGGAAGGAGATCGAGGCCGGGCGGCTGACGAAGGAACAGCTCTACGCGGTGCGCTGGGACCGCATCTTCGCGTCGGCGGGCATCTCGGGCGACGGCGTGCGGTTCGAGCACGTCTTCCACGATTTCCTCGCCGAGGCGGCGGAGCCGATCGCGGGCGCGGCCGGCCTCGTGCGGGACCTCGCGGCGAAGTACCCGCTCGGCGTCGCGAGCAACGGCTGGGCGGCGCAGCAGCGAAAGCGCCTCGAAAAGGCCGGGATGCTGCCGTATCTTTCGGAGTTTTTCTTTTCGGAGACGATCGGCGCGGCAAAGCCCGGCGCGGCGTTTTTCCGCGCGGTGTTCGACGCGCTGCCGGGCGTTTTGCCCGAGGAGATCTTCTTCCTCGGGGATTCCCTCTCGGCGGACGTCGAGGGCGGGAAGCGCTTCAACATGACGACGTGCTGGTTCGCGCCAAACGGCGGCGCGCCCTCGCCTTTTGCGGACTACACCGTGCGCGCGCTCGACGAAGTGCGGCGCATCCTCCTGTAAAAAATTTCAGAATTTGCGGAAAACGGCGGCCTTCGATTGAAAAGCCGCCGTTCTTATGCTATAATAACCGCAAGGCCAAGGGGCGAAGGTCGCGCCAAGGGGCGTTGCCCCTTGGAACCCCTTATGGTCGCGCTTTTCTGAAGAAAAGCGCCCAAAAGACTTTATCCGGGCTCGACCGTGGGCGAGGCGTAGTTTCGGGCGTAGCGCTCCACCAAGGGCTTCGCCTCCGGCACGGCGACGTTTGCTCTGCGCAAGTTGGCGGAGAGCGGGAGAAAATGAATTCCCCGCACAGCACTTATGGCGCGGGAGCAAAGCACACCGGAAACACAGACGAAGTGAGCGAAGCGAACGACCACCGCGACGAAAGAGGCTTCGCC
>CANQIG010000098.1 GCA_947623765.1 uncultured Clostridia bacterium
CTTGCGGAAAACACTTCCGCAAATTTCCTTCGCGGGCGGCTGGCTCAATTTCTCCGCCGGGCTGCCCGCCGCGCCAGCGGTGCTTCGCTTGAAACAGCCTCTGGCCGCGCGCTTTTCTGAAGAAAAGCGCCCAAAAGACTTCGACGTTGCTCGACCGGAAGCAGGACAAGCCCCGAGGCGCAGCGCCCCTCTATCTGCCTTTCCCCCTGCGCTGAGCATTGCTCCCGAACCGCACGGCGAAGTGCGCGAAGCGAACGGGAGCGCCCGAAAAACTTCGGCGCATCTCGACCGAGGGCCTTGCGGAAAACACTTCCGCAAATTTCCTTCGCGGGCGGCTGGCTCAATTTCTCCGCCGGGCTGCCCGCCGCGCCAGTGGCGCTTCGCGTGAAACGGCCTCTGGCCGCGCGCTTTTCTGAAGAAAAGCGCCCAAAAGACTTCGATGTCGCTCGACCGGCAGAACGACAAAATCCTCGGTACACTGCTCCACCGTCGACTTTGCCTCCGACGTGGGGCAGCACCCTCGAGCCTCCCGGCGAAGTGTGCGAAGCGAACGGGAGCGCCAAAAAGACTTTATCGTCGCTCGACCGGAAGCCTTGGGGAAACAATTTCGGCAAAATTCCTTTGCGGGCGGTCAGCTCAATTCCTCCGCCGGGCTGTTCGCCGCGCCAGCGGCGCTTCGCGTCGAACCGGCCTCTGGCCGCGCGCCACCGTCTTCTTCCCTCCGGCGCGGGGCAAGTCCCCGAAACGTACCGGCAAAGCAAACGGCGGCGCACAAATTGCGCTTCGACCATGCAAAAGATCGGCAGGACATTTGTCCCGCCGATCTTTTCGATTCTGAAATGATGGATAGAGCCGCGTTCACACCGAGAGCACGAGGAACGCGCCGTAGGAGACGAGCGTCAGCGCCGCGGGTACGGCGTAGAGCAGCAGCGCAGGGCCCTTGGCGGTGTCGCCGAACTTCTTCTTCATGAGCAGCGCGAAAAGCGTCATCAGCGTGGAGATCACGGCGAAGATCAGCATACAGGAGGTCTGGAACGAGTCGACGAACACCACGGTGTTCCCGGCGATGATGTCGGCGATGCTGAGGATCGTGAAGTTGAACATATTGCTGCCGAGCACGTTCCCGAGCATCGCGTTGAAGTTCTTGAGCCGCACGAGCTGGATGCTCGAGCTCAGCTCCGGCAGCGAGGTCGCGACGCCGAGGAACAGCGCGCCCGCGAGCGACGCCTGCAGGTTCAGCCGGTCGGAGAGCATATCGGTGAGGTACGTCACCGCGACGCTCGACGCGATCAGCCCGAGCGCCATTAAAACAAAACGCACGACGATCTGTTTGACGGTGAGCGGGCTGGTGTCCTCCCCCTCGTTCTCCCCCTCGTCGTTCGAGAGAAAGCGCATCGAGATCACATAGAGCACGAGGATCACGAGCGACGCGGCGTTGATGTGCACGACGGGAATGCGCCCAAAGCCTGTCCAAAGTGTGATCCCGACGAGCGCGAAGCCGATCAGCGTGCAGAGCGCCATTTTGAGGTGGGAGCTGCCGACGGAGGCTTTGGAAAAGCTCCGCGCCGCGACGGCCGTCAGCGCGCCGAAGATGCAGAGGTTAAAGAGGTTGCTGCCGAGCACGTTCCCGATGATGAGCTCCGCGTTGTGGACGATGTAGATCGCGGAGATGCTCGTCACGAGCTCCGGGAGCGAGGTCACCGCGGCGAGGATCATTCCGCCGATGAGCGCGCCGGAGATGCTGGTCTTCTTGTCCAGCAGATCGACGTAACTCGCGCACTTCACGGAGAAAAACACGAGGATCGCCGCCGTGACGACGTACAGCAGCGCGACAACTGGGGTAGACATTCCGATCATCCTTTCGGTTTCGGGGAAACAAAAAGACCCGTGCGCAAAGACGGCGCACAGGTCTCGTTTTTTCAGATCCACGCCAGAGCCGGAGACCGGCTCGGGTCTGTTGGCGTTGACCGCTCGAAAGAGCTAACTACTCCCCTATACTGATTCAGTTCCGCCCGGGTTTCATCCCCGGAGCATATTTATTTTACCACATACCGGCGAACCTTGTCAAGCGCGATTTCCGGGCAGGACCGCGAAAAGCGGCCCCCGCGTTCGCGAAGGGCCGCTTTGAACATTCAGGAGATCTTCTCGAAATCCGCCGCGCCGTGCTTGCAGAGCGGGCAGACAAAGTCCTCGGGCAGCTCGTCGCCCTCGTAGACATAGCCGCAGATCTTGCAGACATAGCCTTTTTTCTTTTCCGTCACGACGGGCTTCGGCTTGATGTGGTCGAAATAATACTGGTAGGTCACGGACGGCGCGTCGGAGAGCACCGCCGCCTCGGTCACATCCGCCACAAAGAGCAGGTGCGTCCCGCAGTCCACCGTCTGGAACACCTTGCCGGAGATCACGGCGTTCGTCGGGCCGGGGATATAGCGCAGGCCGTTCGCCGTGCGCGGCTGGTTCTCGCCGGGCAGCTTTTCGACGTCCGCGCCGCTCTGGAAGCCGAACCACTGGAAGAGCCCGAACTCGGCGCTCTCCGTGAGCAGCGAGACGTTGAACATCCCGGTGCGCTCGATCATCCCGCAAGTGTAATTCTTCTTGTTCACCGCGACCGAGATGCGGTTCGGCGTGTTCGTCACCTGCATGACGGTGTTGACGATGCAGCCGTTGTCCTTCTCTCCCTCGCGCGCAGTCAGGACATAGAGCCCGTACTGCACCTTGATGAGCGCGTTGTTGTCCACATTCGTGTCGGCGGCGATCTCCTCCGGCTCCGCGACTTCGGGTTTCGGCATATCGTCGGCGAGCGTCTTTGCCAGCGCCTCGAGCGCGGCGAGGCCCTCGGGCTTCACGCTCGAGCGGATCGAGACCGTATCCTCCAAGATGCGCACGTTCTTGCACTTCGAGAGCATCTCGCGCATCAGCTTGCCGCTCGTCGCCGCCCACGAGCCGTTTTCGATCAGCGCGACGGTCCGGTTCTGGAGGTTGTGCGCCACGAGATCGGAGAGCAGCGCCTCCATCGTGACGAAGATCCCCGCGTTGTACGTGGTGGAGGCAAACACGAGATGGCTCCACCGGAACGCCGCGGAAATGATGTCGGAGGCCGGCGTCACGGAGACGTCGAACATCTCGGTCTCGACGCCGAGATCGCGCAGACGGCTCGCAAGGATCTCCGCCGCCGTCGCGGTGTTGCCGTAGACCGAGGCGTAGGCGATCATCACGCCGTCCTTCTCCGGCGTATAGCTGCTCCAATGGAGGTACTTATCGATGAAATCTCCGAGATTCCTGCGCCAGACGAAGCCGTGCAGCGGGCAGATCATCTTGATGTCCAGCCCGGCGGCCTTCTTCAAAAGCGCCTGCACCTGCGTGCCGTATTTCCCGACGATGTTCGTATAGTAGCGGCGCGCCTCGTCGAGGTAGTCGCGCTCGAAATCGACCTCGTCCGCGAAGATCGCGCCGTTGAGCGCGCCGAAGCAGCCGAACGCATCCGCCGAGAACAGGATGCCCTCCTCCGTATCAAACGACACCATGACCTCCGGCCAGTGGACCATCGGCGCCATGACGAAGGTCAGGCTGTGGTGCCCGGTCTCGAGCACGTCGCCCTCCTTCACGATCTTCGCGCAGCTGTCGATGTCAAAGGTGAAGAACTGCTTGATCATCCCGGCGATCTTCGCGTTGCAGACGACCTGCACGCCCGGATACCGGCGGACCAGCTCCTCGAGCGTCGCGGAGTGGTCGGGCTCCATGTGGTGTACGACGATGTAGTCGAGCGGACGGCCCGCGAGCGTGTGCGCCACGTTCTCGAAGAAGACGCCGCTCACTGCCTTGTCCACCGTGTCAAACAGGACGGTCTTGTCGTCCGTCAGGAGATACGAGTTATAGGAGACGCCCGCCGGGACGCTGTACACGCCCTCGAACATCGCGAGCCGCCGGTCGTTGCCGCCGACCCATGTGAGATCGTCGGTTATTTTTTTCGTGCAATACATTTTGAGTCCCTCCGTTTTCCAGATGCGTGCAGCCGTTACTGTGTAACGCAAACGCCGTTTTGCGCGAAGCGCTCCCGTCCGGACGCCGCTTTCCCGCCAGCCAACATTATAGCATAGGGCTGGCATGAAATCAACACACATTCCTGATTTTTACAGTCCGTTCTTATTCTGTGCGCGCGAAAACCAAGCCATACATTTTTCCAATTCCGAAAAATATTGCTTTTTTTCGCCGCAGGGATTATAATACGGAACAGAAAGCAAAAAGGGGGGATTCGGTATGCGGGTGCGAAAAAAAGAGTACGGCGACAAGAACCTGATCGGCGCGCGCATCGAGGCGCTGCGCCGCACCCGGGGCATCAAGCAGAAAGAGCTGCTCGCGCAGCTGCAAGTCCACGGCATCGACATCAACGCCTCGGCCCTCTCGAAGCTCGAGGGGCAGCTCCGCTCCGTGACGGACATTGAGCTCCTCGCCCTCTCCGAGATCCTCGACGTCGATCTGCTCTGGCTCCTGACGGGAAAAGAGCGCTGAACCCGCGCCGGGTCTGCGGACATTCAGCCGCATATAAAATAGCCGCGCCGTTTCCAAACGGCGCGGCTATTTTGCGCTTTTCTTCCCAGCCTCAGTCCGCAGTCAGTACCTTCAAAATCTCCCCCACATAGAGCGTGTGGAAGTCCCGCGCGGGATAGCAGCTCTCGAGAACGTCTGGGTCGGTGAACCCCGCCTCGGTGAGCGGCGCGGCGTAAAGCTTCCGGCACACCAGCACGAGCTTAGCCTCCTGAAAAAACGTCGTGCCGTCGGCAAACACGGGCGTCAGCCCGGCCTTCGCGACTTTGTCTTCGTCCCGCCCGGACTTCGCGCCGAGATACGCGAGCGCGCTGTGCCATTCCTTGGGAAAGACCGAAAGCGTGAACAGGTCCTCGCGGTCCACAAACGATTTCGTGTACCGCTGCGGCCGGATAAACACGACCGCCGTCGGCAGCCCGTGCATCTCGTTCCTGCCCGGCCTGCCCCAAAGCGACCCAAGGTGCCCCCAGGAGGCCGTCATGGTGTTGTAGCCGTTCGCCTCGTTCCCCGCCGTGATAAGCCACCACTCCCGGCCCACGGTCGTCATCGGGTTCAGCCGCAATTCGTCAAAAGGGATCTCTCTCATACTTTGGCTCCTTTCCTCTCGGGGGGGCGGTCAGCGCGTTTCCGTCTCCTCGACGCGCCACTGCACGTCGGCTCCGCCCGCCGCGTTCTTCTTCCACTGGACATACACCGTGCCGCGCGGCGTGATCACCTTTCCTTCGGCGTGCGTGAACGCGCCGACCTGCGGGCATACGCGGATCTCGGCATATCCCGGCGCGGCGGGACGCACCCCGAGCACCGCGGAGGGCAGCTCGTAGAGCGCCAGCGCGCCCCACGCGTGGCAGTCGCTCCTCGGGTCCGGGTCGCTCTCCACGCTGGTGGAGAGGTGTTCCTCCACCATCCGCCGCCATGCGTCCCAAAGCGGCTCCGTCCGCTCGTACAGGCCGGTCTTTTCCAGCGCGCGGAACAGGTAAAACGCCATCGCCACGGAGCAGCGCGCGTATCGCTTCCCGCCCCCGCTGCGCTGATCCGTGATCTCGCGCATCAGTCGCACGGATTCCTCCGGCCCTGCCGTCTCGGTGAGCACCGCGAAGACCTGGCAGTGCTCGCTGTACTCCTCGAATCCCGGCCCGTCCTGATAGAGCCCGTTTTCCCCGATGCAGTGCGCCCGGATCGCCGCGCGCATCTCCCCGGCCCGCGCGGCGTACTCCTTGGCGACGCCGTCCCGGCCGACGTACCGCGCCAGATCCTCCGCCGCCATCAGACCGTAGAGGTACAGGAAGCTCTCCATCGTGATCGGCCCGGCCTGAACGGCGTTCGGCACGCCGGTCGTCCACTCCTCGCACCAGTCGATGAACGACCAGTACCGCGAAACGCCGTTGAGCCCGCCGTTTCGGGAGACGAGCCCGCGCGTGTCCAGGAGCCGCCGGAAATACTCGAGGATGCCGTCCACCGTCGGGAGATGAAAGCGGATCAGCTCCGGGTCCCCGAAATACATCATGTGATCGTGGAGCATCCAGATATAATATATGGAGAACCCAGGGATCACATTCGGGCCGTAGCACGGATAACTGGCGTTGAGCAGTCCGTCGTACCGCGCGGACCTGCGGAAGTCGTCCATGCACTTCCGCGCGAGCCGGTCGTCTGCCGAGACCGCATAGGTGTAGAGCATCTGGGAGCGCGAATCCATCACGTACTGGAGCTGCTCATAAAACGGGCAGTCCTCATACGTCTCGTGCATACAGCGGCGCAGCGTCCGCTCGCTGATCTCCCAGACGGGCCCGAGCGTCGCGTCGGACGTCTCCACCTTCGTCCGCACCTCGAGCGGATAGCCCGTCTCCCGAAAGTCGATCCCGCACACCGTGAGCGGCGCGTCCGCCGTTCGGATCTCGACCCGCAGATACCGGAACGCGCGGAACCAGAACGGCTCGAAGACCTCCGGCTCCTGCGCCGTGCCCCAGCCCGCGAAGGTATGCCCATCGGAATAGCCGAAGAGCTCCCCGTTTTTCCAGTCGGTCCGGTCGCCCTTTTTCGGCGCCGAGAACAGGTCCTGCTTCCCGTATGCGTAGCACTCGGAGTAGAGCACGCGCAGTTCTGTCCCCGCGCCGCCAGCGGCGCGCATCTGCAGGAACGCCGTCGTATACTCGTTCGCGGAGAGCTCGACGACCTCGCAGCTGTGCGCCGGGACGGTCCGCACGTCGTTCCCGCGCAGGACCGCGTCCCACGCCGCGCGCACGCCGTTCTCTGCCTCCGCGCTCTCCCGGACGCACACGACGCCCGAGAGCTTCCCCGGCCTCTGATAGAGCGGCGGCACGGGCCTCGGCAGCAGGTTCCCCGGGCTCACCGCCTTGGAGATCATCACGTCGATATACGGTACAGCGTCCTGCCAGCCCGATTCGTCGTAGCCGGGGAGGAGCCAGCCGCGCTTCCAGTCCGCGCCCGCCGTTTCCCCGAACAGCTGCAGCGGCGCAAAGCCGATTGCTTCCGAGACGATCCGCGCGCCGTCGTCCCGCCGCCATTTCCATTTGCGGTCCGCGAGGAAGGCGCGCGTCTCCCCGTTTTCCTCCGCCTCAGCGGAAAAGTAGAAGCCCGGCGTTT
>CANQIG010000099.1 GCA_947623765.1 uncultured Clostridia bacterium
CCAGAGCGCGAACCCGCACCCGAGCACCATGATGATGCCGTAGCCCGCGTCCGAGAGCATCATGCCGAAAAGGAAGTAGTAGAACACGGCCATGACCGTGCTCGGGTCGATCTCAAATTTTCCGGGGAAGCTGTAGCTTTCCAGCACGCCCTCCACCGGGGCGGAAAACGCGCTATTCTGCAGCAGCACCGGGACGTCCTCGCCCTGTTCGGGGTCCGAGAGCTCCACGTACGCGTCGAAGCGCTCCTCGAGCGCTTTTTGCAGCCGCTCCGCGTCCCGCGCCGGGACGAACCCCGTCACGACGAAGACGCGCTCGCTCTGCCAGAGCTTCCCGAGGACCTCGTATTTTTCGGTGCGCATCGTGAAGTAATCCACGGTGAAAAGGAACGTTTCGCGCTCCGCGAGGTGGGTGCGGATCTCGTCCTCCGCCCCCTGATTTTCTTTTTCCAGCGCGTCGATCCGCTCCTGCAGCACGGCGGCCCGCTCCTTCGGCGGCACCTTAGAAGGTTCCGCCGGGTAGCTGAACCCGATGGACCGCAGGAAACTCTCGAGCGCGACGCCGTCCGAGCCGTGACAGAGCAGGAACGCGCAGGTCTGCTGCGGCGTGTGGCTGAGCACCTCGACCTCGACCCCGTCTGCCTCGGGCATTCCCTCCGCGATCACCGCGCGGAGCGTCTCCTCGGTGTATTCCGTCGGGAAAGACCCGATGAACACGCTGGTCGACTGCGTGGCGATGGTCCGCATGGAAACGTCCAAGTTCATCCACGGCTCGAGCGCGCGGATCTGCGTCTCCAGCCGCTGGATCTCGGCTTTGTTCTCGCCGCGCTTTTTCCAGAGCGCGTTGATCCGCTGGGCGGTCTGCACGGTCTCGCCGGCACGGTCCGCCGTCTCCTCATACTGCGCGAGGTCGATGCGCTCGCGCCCTTCGAGGGACTTGAGCAGAGAGCTGTCCGGCTTCTGCAGCGCGTCGAGCGCTTCCACTGCGGCGGAAAGCTGCGCCGCGCTCGCCGCGAACCGCTCCTTCGCGCTCTCCGTATCGGTCACGGAGAAGACGTCCTCCGGCGCGGGCCGGCTCTCCACCTCGACGACGCCGCTGCGCTGGAGGTATTCCAGCACGGCCTTGCGCTGCTTTTTCATCGCATAGACGCCGATGTGTTTCATGGGCAGAACTGCCATATATGCATCTCCCTTCTTTTAGAAGATCCGATTGCTTGCTTTGAAGCCTGTTTTTTTCGGCAGTCCGTCAGGCCGTGATCGCCTCGAGGACCGCCCGCACGGCCGCTTCGCCGTTTTCGGCCCGCTTCGCGCCGATCTCCCGGACAAGGGCGTCCGTCTTTTCGCGCTCGAGCTTTTCCGCTTCATCGCGCGCGGCCTGCGCCTCGCCGTGCAGTCTGGCGCAGTCCTGCCGGGCCGCTTCGAGCCGGGCCTCGGCCAGCTCCGCAGCGGCTTTCTTCGCGCCGTTTCGGATCTCCTCCGCCTTTGCGGCGGCGTCCGCGAGCGTCTTCGCGGCGGCAAGCTCCGCGTCGCGCACCGCCGTCAGTGCTTCCTTTGCCAAATGATCACCTCCGAGCGGCCTTACGAACCATGGACCCCGCCGAACATTTCGCGTCCCGGCGGCCGGACCGGGCGGCCGCATATCCCCGATCCGATCTATCCAATCTATTATTATAGGAGGATTTTCCCACTTTTGCAAGCGGAATCACACGATTTTTAAGGCTCTCCATAATTTTTTCAAAAAAAATCGTTAGTCGCCTGCGTTTTTCGTCGAATGTTCACACTTTCGTCATATTTTTTTCCGACGAAGTGCTATAATGGTGTTAAACATTTTGAGAGCAGCGGGTCCATCCCCGCTTTCCCACAGGAGGCAAAGACAAGATGAAAGCAAAATCCCTTCACTTCAGCAAGGGCGGCGACGTTCAGCCCATCGCCGCTGAGATCGGCCGCGAACTGCAGTGCGTGTGTGACCAGATCCCGCCCGCATATCCGTGCGAAGGCGAGAAGGTCGTCTTCATCGGCGTTTCGATGAACGGCAAGCTCCCCGGCGCTGTCGACCATTTCTGCAAGGACCTCAACCCCACCCGCACGAAGAGCGTCGCGTTCTATGTCCTGAACAACGACGGCAACACCAACGGCCTCGACGCCATCAAGGCCGCGATGAAGAAGAACGGCGTGGAGACGGTCGGCGAGCTCGGCATCGCTGTGAAGAGCAGCCTCTTCAAGAAGGGCCTCCCCACCGACGCGGACATCAAGAACGCGCTCGACTGGGCCGTGAAGATTGCCAACGCTTAAGTTACATCTGCAACGAAAAAGGGACAGCTTCGGCTGTCCCTTTCAGCCTGCCGGTCACCGCACAGCGGCGCGGCAGGCTTTTTTCACCCGGAGGGAAAAAATGAAAAAAGCGGTTATTTTCGACTTGGACGGGACGCTCGCGAACACGCTCGCGTCCATCGCGGGCTTTGGGAACGCGGCGCTCGCGGCGCACGGCTTTCCCGAGGTCCCCGTGGAGGAATACCGGCAGCTCGTCGGGAACGGGCGGGACGTCCTGATCCGCCGGATGCTGAACGCTGCGGGCAAGACGTTCACCGAAGCGGACTTTGCCGCCGTCGGCGCGACGTACGACGCGCTCTACGCCGCCGAGCCCGCGAAGGACGTCGAACCGTACCCGGGGATCGTCGACCTGCTGCGCGCGCTGCGGGCGCGCGGCGTAAAGACCGCGGTGCTCTCCAATAAGCCCGACGACATGACGCGGGCTATTGTCGCGTGGTTCTTCGACGGGCTGTTCGACGCCGTGCAGGGGCAGCGGCCCGATCTCCCCAAAAAGCCGGACCCGACCGCCGCGCTGCGGATCTGCCGGGCGCTCGGCGCCACCCCGGAGACGACGCTCTATGTCGGGGACAGCGGCGTCGATATGCAGACCGGGCGAAACGCCGGGTTCGAGACCGCGGGGGCCGTCTGGGGCTTTCGCGGGGAAGAAGAACTGCAAAAGAACGGCGCCGCGCATCTCGTGCGCAGCGCCGAAGAGATCCTAGATATAATTTGAATCGCCGTCTTCAGGGGACGCGTCTTCCGGGGGAACCGCCTCGGGAGGCGCGTTCTCTTCCGTTTCGGGGCGGTTTTCGTTGCCGTAGAGCGCGCCGGTATACCAGTCTGTCATCCCGGCGGCAAGGGCGTCCTCGAAGTTCTCCGGCCAATAGTCCAGCGGCGTGCCTCCGTACCAGACGGCGGGCATCTGCGGGTTCGCGGCGGCGGTGATCTTCGTCAGATCCACCAAGCGCTCCTCGTTCTCTCGCACCTTCCGCGCGAAAACGACCGTGCGGAAGCCGTCAAATTCGTACGAGCAGGTGGAGAGCATCAGCGTCCGGTCGTTCTCGTTCAGGTCGACGCCCGTATCCACCATGGAGCGCTTCATCACGTCGTAGTAGAACTGCATCTTCTGCTCCGGGGAGCTGAACACGCCCTGATCGTAGTAGAAGATCTCGCCCTGCGAGGGGTAGGTGTTCGTCTTGATCACCGCGAGGATCTTCCAGTCCCCGGCCTCCTCTGCCGTGTCGAACCGGATCAGCGGGGACTTTTTGACCGTCTCCGCCTCGCCGAAATCGATGAGGCTCCAGAACATCCGGCCGTCCATCATGCTGTGGCCGTGCAGGAGCTGATTTTCGCCGTTGAGCGGCGTGTTCCCCGCGAGGAAAATGCTGCCGTAGCGGGAATCCTCGCCCTTGTAGTCGCGGTAGAGGTAGTATTCGTCATCCGGGGACGAGCTGAGGACCGGGAAGTTGATGTTCGTGCCCTCGATGCGCAGCCAGCCGCAGATGTCCTTATTGACCGTCGTCTGCATCTTTTTGACCGCCTCGACGCGCTGGGCGTATTCCTCCTCGCGCCCGCCGAGGTCCTCGCCGCTCTCCCCGATAGAGACCGGGAGGTCCACGATGCCGCCCGCCTCCTCAAAGGCGGACTGCACTTCGTCGAGATTGCTGTCCGTGAGGTGCGGGTTGATGACCATTTCCCAGAGCAGAACGCCGCCGGAAACGACAAAGATCAGGGCAAAGAGCCCGGTCAGGGCCAAAAGCAGCGGGCTCGTCTTTTTCCTCGCGCGCGTGCGGACCACGTTCTGCTGCCGGTCCTCGATGACCGGGGCGCGCCGCGCGCCGCTTTTCCCGTGCGCCGGGCCGGCGGAACGGCCCGCCGTCTGGCGGGGCCGGCTGCCCGGGTCCGTCCGCTGACGGGGCTGGCCCGCCGCCGCGCCCGCCGGTCTGGATGCAGGATCCCGCTGCGTGCGGGGGCGTTCCCCGCTCCGCGCCTGTGGATTTCTCTGCGCCGGGAGCTCTCCCGTTCTCTGCCGGGGCTGGCCCGTCGCCGCACCCGCCGGTCTCGATGCGGGATTCTGCTGTGCGCGGGGGCGTTCGCCGCTCCGTGCCTGTTGGTTTCTCTGCGCCGGGAGCTCTCCCGTCCGCTGACGGGACTGGCCTGCTGCCGCGCCCGCCGGTCTCGACGCGGGATTCTGCTGCGTGCGGGGGCGTTCGCCGCTCCGCACCTGTTGATTTCTCTGCGCCGGGAGTTCTCCCGTCCTCTGACGTGGCTGGCCTGCCGCAGCGCCCGCCGATCTCGATGCGGGATTCTGCTGCGTGCGGGGACGTTCGCCGCTTTGCGTCCGCTGATTTCTCTGTGCCGGGAGTTCTCCCGTCCTCTGCCGGGGTTGGCCCGCCGCAGCGCCCGCCGATCTCGATGCGGGATTCTGCTGCGTGCGGGTGCGTTCCCCGCTTTGCGCCTGTTGATTTCCCTGCGCCGAAACGCCTCCCAGCTTCTGCCGGGGCTGGCCTGCCGCCGCGCCCGCCGGTCTGGCTGCGGGATCCTGCTGCGTGCGGGGCTGTTCCCCGCTTTGCGCCTGTTGATTTCCCTGCGCCGAAACGTCTCCCAGCTTCTGCCGGGGCTGGCGCGCCGCCGTGTCGGCGGCTTTCGGCGCGCTCTTTTCTGCCCGGGCGGCTTTCTCCCGGGCCGCGCGCCGCTCCGCGTAGCTCATCTCGCTGTACCGCGGCTCGCGCGGTTCCCGCTTCTCACTCATCTGCCAGACCTTCCTCTCTCCGTCTTTTTCAAACTCTATCCCATTCTTCCCGCAACTTGCGGTCAGATCTCATCCACCGGAAGCCCCGCGAGGTACCGCCGAACCATGTCGAGCGCCTTGGAAGACGCGGTGTGCCGGTGCCATTCCCGGCTTTTTGTGCGGCCAAAGGGGCTCTTTTTCGCGACCCATGTCCGGTTCCCGTCGGAGAGCGCGATGTACACCGTGCCCACCGGCTTTTCCGCCGTGCCGCCGGCCGGCCCGGCGATCCCCGTGATCCCGATCCCGAGATCCGCGCCGCTCTTTCGGAGAACGCCCTCGGCCATGGCGCAGGCGATCTGTTCGCTGACCGCGCCGTACGTCCCGAGCGTCTCATGCGGGACGCCGAGCAGCATCTCCTTCACGCGGTTCGCGTAGGTGACGCAGCCCATCTCAAACGCTGCGGACGATCCGGGAACGTCGGTAAGGCGCTTTGCGAGCAGCCCGCCGGTGCAGCTCTCTGCGGTCGCGAGCGTCTTGCCCTGCCGGATCAGCTCGCGGACGACGGTCTCCTCCAGCGTGTCGATGTCGACGCTGTACACGAAATTCCCCACGCGGCGGCGGATCTCCTCCACCACCGGGGCGCAGAGTGCGTCGGCCTCTGCCTTCGTCGCGGCCTTTGCCGTCACGCGGACGAACATCTCGCCCTCCTTCGCGTAGGGCGCGGCGGTGGGGTTCGCGTTCTGCGTCAGGTCGTCGACAAGGAGCGCGACCGCCGCCTCGCCGCGCCCGTAGACGTGGACGCTGTGCGACGCGATCACGCTTTTTGAGAACCGCGCTAGATAGGGAACGGCGCGCTCCCGGAGCATCGGGAGAAGCTCTGAGGGTGGTCCGGGAAGCATAATGACGGTCTTTCCCTCCGCCGTCTCAAACGCACAGCCCGGCGCGGTGCCGTTGTCGTTCTGCAAGACGGTGCAGCCCTCGGGGAGCATCGCCTGTTTGATCTGGTTCTCCGTCATCTCCCCGCCCGCGAAGTACGAGCAAAGGCGCTCGCAGCTGCCTTCGTCCAGCACGAGCTTTTTGCCCGCCGCCGCCGCGACGGTCTCCTTCGTCAAATCATCGCCGGTCGGCCCGAGGCCGCCGGTCGTGATGAGCAGATCGGCGTGTTCGAGCGCGCTCCGCACCGCGTCCTCGAGCCGCTTCGCGTTGTCCCTGACGACCGCCGTGTGCAGCACGTCGATGCCGAGCTCGGAGAGCGCCTCGGCGACGATCGCCGTGTCCGTGTTGACCGTCTGCCCGAGCAGCAGCTCCGTGCCCACAGAGAGAATTTCCGCCTGCATACTTTCAAGTCCTTTCCCCGTTTATACGTTCCAAATTTTATCAAAGATACCGCCGCTCGGCCCCCGCGAGGCATTCGTCGAGCAGCGCTTCCACATCGAGCTTCGCTTCGGCCTTCTCCGCCTGTTCCAGCGCCGGCCGCGTGCGGGGATGCTTTGGCGTGAACACGGTGCAGCAGTCCTCATACGGCTCGATGGAGATGTCGTAGGTGTCGATCTTGTGCGCGAGCGCGACGATCTCGGACTTGTCCGTGCCGATCAGCGGCCGGAACACCGGCAGCGTCGCGGCAGCGTCCGTGCAGGCGATGGCCTGCATCGTCTGGCTCGCGACCTGTCCGAGGCTTTCGCCCGTGACGAGCGCGCCGCAGTCCTCGAGCTGCGCGACGCGGCTTGCCGCGCGCATCATGAACCGCCGCATGATGACGGTCATCATGTCCTCCGGGCAGTTGTCGCGGATCTGCTCTTGGATCTTCGTGAACGGCAGCGTGACCATCTCGATGCGCCCGGCGTATTCGCCGACGCGCTTCAAGAGCCGCACGACCTTTTCGTGCGCCCGCTCGCTCGTGTACGGCGGCGAGGCGAAATGCACCGCGAGCAGCTCCACGCCGCGCCGCGCCATCATCCACGCGGCGACCGGGCTGTCCAGCCCGCCGCTGATGAGCACCGCCGCCTTGCCGCCCGTCCCGACGGGGATGCCGCCCGCGCCGGGCTTCGGGTCGGTGTGGATGTACGCCGCG